>CANGSR010000117.1 GCA_947456055.1 Chitinophagaceae bacterium | reverse complement strand
GGCAATGTCGTAACCTGCATCTGCATGGCGTATCACGCCCATTGCAGGATCGTTGAACAATACCCTCTTTAGCCTTTCTTCTGCATCCTGTGTTCCATCGGCCACTATCACCATACCTGCATGTAGAGAATAGCCCATGCCTACCCCACCACCATGATGGAAAGAAACCCAGCTTGCGCCACCGGCAGTATTAATCAACGCATTTAGTATTGGCCAATCAGCAACCGCATCACTGCCATCTTTCATGGCTTCAGTTTCACGGTTTGGAGATGCCACTGAACCAGTGTCCAGATGGTCACGACCTATTACGATTGGTGCTTTTACTTTGCCGGTTCTTACCAGTTCATTGAATAATAAACCTGCTTTTTCACGCTCGCCCATACCTAGCCAGCAAATACGAGCAGGAAGACCCTGGAAGGCTATACGCTCACGTGCCATTACCAACCAGCGGTTGAGGCCAACATTATCGGGGAACAACTCAGCCAATGCCTTGTCGGTAGTATAAATATCTTCTGGGTCGCCACTTAGTGCCACCCAACGGAAAGGGCCTTTGCCTTCGCAGAACAATGGCCTGATATAGGCAGGTACGAAGCCAGGGAAGTCGAATGCGTTGGTAACACCACGTTTATCATGTGCCTGGCCACGCAGGTTATTACCATAGTCGAAGGTAATAGCACCACGTTTTTGAAGCTCTAACATTTGGCGCACGTGGCGAGCCATGGTGTCCAGTGAGCGGCTTGAATATTCAGTAGGGTTTGCTATGCGCAGGGCATTTGCCTCTGCAACAGACAATCCTTCGGGGAAATAGCCAATTAGTTCATCATGGGCAGATGTCTGATCTGTAAGTGTATCGGGGGTGATGTTGCGGTCTATTAAGCGTTGTAACAAATCAACCACATTACAGCAAACACCTATAGAAACACGCTCGCCATTTTTAGCAGCTTCGAGTGCCCAATCTATACTTTCATCAATATTTGAGGTCCACTTATCCAGATAGCGAGTTTCAATACGCTTGAGGATACGCCATTCTTCCATTTCGGCAGCAAGGCATACACCCTCATTCATGGTAATAGACAAAGGCTGAGCCCCACCCATACCACCGAGGCCGGCAGTAACATTCAGTTTTCCTTTAAGGGTGCCACCAAAATGTATATTTGCCAGTGACAAATATGTCTCATAAGTACCCTGAACAATGCCTTGTGATCCTATATAAATCCAACTACCGGCAGTCATCTGGCCATACATCATAAGGCCCTTTGCTTCCAGTTCCCTGAAATGTTCCCAAGTAGCCCATTTACCAACAAGGTTAGAATTGGCTATTAATACCCTAGGTGCGTTTTTATGCGAACGTAACACACCCACTGGCTTGCCGCTCTGCACCATCAGGGTCTCATCTTCATTGAGGTTTTTGAGGCATTCCAGGATTTTATCAAAAGCTTCCCAATTGCGTGCTGCCTTACCTATTCCACCATAAACCACCAAATCCTCCGGCCTTTCGGCAACTTCGGGGTCAAGATTATTTTGAATCATACGGTAAGCGGCTTCAGTAACCCAGTTTTTGCAGGTAAGTTCTGAACCACGTGGCGAACGAATAATGCGGGAAGTACTCATATTTTGATATAAACCTTTAGATGTTGCTCCAGAATCGAATTAGGACTGCAAAAGTAAAACCTTTTAGCCCTAGAACGGAATTTTTGTGATTGATAATATAAATGAGAGAATAAGAAATTAGTGAGGGATTGATTTTCCTCAATCAGACCCAATCAGAAAATAAAAAAGCCAGGACTATCCTGGCTTTTTTTGATAAATATTATTGGACACCTAATAATGGAAAACACTAAACCGGGATACTATTACCCCAAAGCCTGAATCGCCTCAATAAGTTTACGCTCTTCTTCCTTTTTATTTACATCATGCTTCATAAAGGTTTTGCCGGTAACTACCTCATACAACTCGATATAGCGTTCTGAAATCTGGCCTACTACTTCCTCGGTCATTTCAGGTATCTGTTGGCCTTCTTTGCCCTGGAAACCATTGTCCATGAGCCATTCACGCACAAACTCCTTAGATAATTGCCTTTGCTGTTCGCCTTTTTTCTGACGCTCATCATAACCCTCTAAATAAAAATACCTTGATGAATCAGGAGTATGGATTTCGTCGATGAGGTAGATGGTATCGCCAATGTGGCCAAATTCGTATTTGGTATCTACCAGTATCAACCCACGGTCCTTAGCCATTTCACGGCCACGCTCAAAAAGGGCCAAAGTATACTTTTCGATTTGCTCGTATTCTTCTTTGGATACCAAACCACTGCTGATGATTTCTTCACGCGAAATATCTTCATCATGGCCTTCATGAGCCTTAGTGGTTGGGGTAAGGATAGGCTTGGGGAAAAAGTCATTTTCCTTCATACCATCAGGCATTGTTACGCCACATATTGTACGCAGACCCGACTTGTAGGTGCGCCAAGCATGGCCGGTAAGATTACCACGAACCACCATTTCAACAGGATAAGTATCGCATTTTAAACCAAGGGTAGCATTAGGCAATGGCACACTAATCATCCAGTTAGGCACTATTTCCCTGGTGGCATTCAGAAACTGGGCTGCAATCTGGTTCAGCACCTGGCCTTTATAAGGTATAGGGCGTGGAAGCACAACATCGAAAGCCGAAATACGGTCGCTAACCATCATCACCAAATGCTTATCATTAATGGTATAAACGTCACGAACTTTTCCTTTATAAAAATTTGTTTGACCCGGTAGTTGCATATTGTTAGGTTGATTTCAGGGGTTTTAAAATTGGGGGGCAAAGATAAGTTTAAGGTTGATAACTTGAGAATAGGCATCATTGAAATTATCTATTTAATGTCATATTTGCGAAAAATTGAGTCAAAATGCACAAAAACTGGAGTTCAAAACCCAATTTCATGGTTATTTAATGAAAATACCATTCAGATTTCAAATCAAGAATTTAGAATTAATAGTAAATCGGTATTAACTTGCCGCCATGCAAGCTAGTATTTCAGATGCAGTGGTGAAGGGTGTTTTGGTGGGGCTGTTTATGGCGATTTCGGTAGGGCCCACTTTATTTGCAGTTATAAAGTATAGCCTTAGCCATGGATATAAAGCGGGATGGGCATTTATACTAGGCGTATCAGTAAGCGATATCATATATGTTACCATGGCCAATGTAGCTGCTGCATGGCTAAGCTACCTGGCACCCTACGAAAAACATATAGCCATAGGCGGGGCGGTTATATTAATGATAATGGGCATTACAAGTTTTCTGAAAAAGCAAACCCCTGCCCAAAATGCAGGTGATAATATTAATATATCAAGCAGTGATTTCTTTAAAATATGGCTGGGAGGTTTTTTGCTTAATACCCTTAACCCTGGTGTACTCATTACATGGCTGGGAGCTGTGACCCTGACGGCAGCCAAACCCGGCCTTTACAGATTTATTCTTTTTGGCACATGCCTTACCATTATACTAAGCATTGATTTCTCAAAGGTATTTCTGGCAGAAAAAATAAAGGGATTTCTAACCCCACGGAGGATTGTTTTGGTAAACAGATTCTCAGCAATTTGCCTTTTTAGTATTGGTCTGGTATTGATGATTGGAACGCTGGTTAATATGCAGTCTAAGAAAACGAATGAAAAGAACCAGATAGACCAGATATTATCGAAATAGAGGGGGAATAGTTTTAAATAAATATTTTAGCTATTTTTTAAAATAAAGACCAATTATCATTACGGCCAATGCCATAAAAAAGGCAAATAACCATTTAATCATGTCTGTCTTTGCTTGAATTAAGTCCTTTTTTGTAATTGGAGTTCTTGTCATTTTGGCACTTTTTCAACATAAAAGTAAATAATTAAGCCCAAATTATAAATGGAATAATGGCAAAACAAGACATTCATAAAACTTAAACCAATATCTTAAGGATTGACATGAAAATTTAGCACTTAAAAGAGACCTAACCCCAGCCTCTGCCATTGACCAATGTTGTTTTTAAGCAAAATTTGGATAGCCAATCGGAGGCCTCACCCCGGCCCTCTCCCAAGGAGAGGGTGTCGTTTTCTGATAATTAACTACTTACACTTAAAACTATTATTAACACAATCCCACCCTACGCTGAAAGCCATAACACAAATCGGGAATTGCCGCTTCAGGGTCATTAAGCTTATTTCTTCATTTATATTTTTACATTGTTATATAATTGATAATCATTGGGTTCAAAAAAATACCCCATGCGCTTTTTGGGAACACATGGGGCAAGATAAAAAACACACGATTACTCCTTTATAAATTTCTTAGTGATTACTTTCTTAGTAGCCTCATCAGTGAGCTGCACATAGTAGATACCCGGTGCAAAACTGCTCACGTCAATACCGGCTGCCAATTGAGGGTAAGGCAGCATATAGATGGTGCGACCTACTGCATTTGTGATAGTTACATAATAGGCAACCATGTTAGGATTACTAAATGAGAAGAAAATGTGATCCTTTGTTGGGTTTGGATAGACATTGTAATCTCCCAATTCCTGGGTCAACTCGTTGATGCCGGTAGCATCATTTACTATAAACTGGCCCATCAATCCGCCATCTTCATGGGGTGCCATGTGGCAATGGTACATGAACGGATGGGTAGCATCGGCATAATCATCAAACTTAGCTACGAAGGATACTGTTTCTCCTATACCCAAATAATAGGTATCCTTCCAACCTGACTCATAGGTACTTACTGCACCAGTGCTACGTGATACAATCTTAAACTGCACATCATGAATATGGAAAGAATGGCCAAAGACATTATTATTTTTTACTGTCCATTTTTCTATAGTACCTAGCTTCACCGTTTCGTTGATAGTATTAATATTAAAATTGACATTATCGAAATAAAAAGGAGTACCTGGCGTACCGGTTACATTTAATGTGCGAGTCACAGTAGCATCGGCGGCGGTAAGCGTGGTATTACTTACCAGAGTTGTAGGTAAGGTGGTTATTGCTCCTGTAGTTGCAGCAGCTACATTAATGTGCAATACTTTATAATTGATATTGTTCAACAGACTGCCGAAAGGCCCGCTTGCATTTGGCTCGCCACCAGGGAAGCCTAATGGGAAACCTGCGTTATAGGCCATAAGGTCGAATGAAGAACCTACGGCGTCACTGCTCAGGTCAACAAGGATTTCCATACGCTCGCCTACCATTAATTTCGCCCTGTTTACTATTATCGGAGCATCAAGCAGACCACCATCGTTGCCGATAACATAAAAATTACGATTATCACTGAAACCAATATTTAAGCCTCTTTCCAATTCAATATTCAAAATCCTCAGGCGTACAAACTGCTTTGGCAGGCTTACCTGTGGATTTAATGTTCCATTTACCATATTGTAATCGCCATACGGGCTAGTATTGGTAAAGGCATTGCTCGCATCAAAGCTGCGGCTACTAACAGCTAATGGAATATCATCCACACCATAGGTGCGGGGTAGGGCTAATGCGGCTTCTGCCGCATCTCTGATAATGATGAAACCACCAAGGCCTGCAAGCAATTGTTTTTCGGTGCTCATGTGCAGGTGGGGGTGATACCAAAATGTGGTGGCATTATTGGTCACTTTCCAGTAGGGCCTCCAAATGGTTCCTGGAGGGATGGTTTGGTGCGGACCACCATCCATAACAGCAGGCAAGTGCATACCATGCCAGTGTAGTGTGGTGGTATCGTTCATGAGATTATGCACATTCATATGCAGGCTATCGCCCTTGTTGATAAATAAGGTAGGCCCCCAGAAAGCGCCATTGATACCAGCAGTTATGGTTTGATTGCCCGGCCTGAATTGAACGAAGGTATCGATCATGTTTAGGTTGAAGGTGGTACCACTCAGGGTATCGGGGATATGCAGGGTATTATATTGCCCATAAGATGTGGCATAAGCCATGCAGAGTAAGCCGGCAAGTAATGGTTTTAAATTCATAATAGATGGTATTTTAGAGATTAGACGACCTATTTGTCCTTTTCCTTCGGGGGGGGTTGTATCATTTAGTGAGAAATTTGATTTTGGGGGATTTGGAGGATTGAAAAATAATGGTTTTGTCCCAATTTGTTAGTGGGTTTTACGATCCCCCCATCAAACGCTCCCATAGCGATGCCATGGGCTAGGATATTTAGCCCCGTTGGGGCAATAAGGTGAAATAACTCAATATTAGATAGTTGTCCGCTTTAGTGGGCCTAATATAATTAGTAATTGTACGGCTATAGTTATTTATAATCAGAATTAGATTCCCTTGAAGTGACAAAAACATCTTCCCAAATAATGCAATCGTAGTTAAAATAAGTTTATAATACCATACCACCATTAAGGCAATAAAACCCTCCCATTTGTCACAATACAGTTAAAATAGCAGAAAAACCAAAGATATAGAGTGCTGATTGCGTCCTTTTAATAAAGACCTTTTATGAAACAGACAATTACCTTCTTATTGTTATTGTTGACAATTGTAACAAATGCGCAGGAGATAAGCGGCAGGATAACAGATTCGGGCATAGAAGGCATAGAAAATGCTACGATACAGGTTTTTCAAAACAAAATCAGGGTAGGTACAAATACTAGTGATTATGATGGTTACTACACTATTAAGCCATTAGTGCCCGGCATATACGAAGTTATGATCACTTCTTTGGGTTGTGACACCCTACTTATAAAAAGCGTACCCGTAGGGCCTACAGGAAGAACAACTATAAACGGGAAACTTATAAAGATTACACCTGGCAATTACAAGCCATCTTTAAGGGTAAAAAATTGGAAAAAACCAATAATCCAGGAACCTTTAAAACCCAATTTTGTAGATGGTGAACGGAAGGTATTACCCAATAATGAAATCAATGATACCATTATCAGTAAAACAAAACATTGAAATACAAATTGGCAATCTAAAAGACAATAGCATACACACCTGATATATCCAATTGGCTTTCTTTTTATTCAACAACACCTTAAAAAACTTTTATGAGACACACAATCACATTATTGCTGGTGTTGATGGCCATGGCCTCCACCGCACAGGAAATTAGTGGAAGAATAATTGATGAAACAAAGCAGGGTATCATCAATGCTACGGTTATGGTTTTTCAAAATAAGATTATGAAAGGCGGGAATGTAACTGACTATGATGGCAACTATGTTATTAAACCACTTGAAGTTGGCACTTATGATTTACTGGTAACTTATATTGGCTATGACTCAATATGGGTATTGAGTGTACCTGTAAGTCCTGATGGTATTACCAAAGTAAATAAGGAAATGAAGAAACCCAGTAATGGAAAAACATTGAAAGAGGTCAGTGTCGTTTCTTATAAAAAATCATTTACTAACGGCGAGATAGCAAAGCTCCCAACTACCAATGTAAACGACATTGCCTCCCAAGCATCAAATTCTTACCAAAGTGGCCGAGGTGGTGGACTTAGCTTAGGAGCCTCAAGAGCTGAAGGGACTGTGTATATAATAGATGGTGTAGTAGTAAGGGGTAGTGGAGCACAAATGTCACAGGGTGGTGTTGACAACACAAATGTTTTCTCATCTGGTGTACCTGCAAATTATGGAGAACTCCTACCAGGCGTGGTTAATTCCCCATCACCTAAGCCACAAAATACTGCTGAATATAAAAAGACTCCAGAAAACACATTTAAAAGAGTGGTCGACTATCCCCTATCTACAATGTCGGTGGATGTAGACAGGGCTTCGTATAGCAATATGAGGCGGTTTATTGGTGAGGGGCAGTTACCACCGCGTGATGCAGTAAGGATTGAGGAATTTGTGAACTACTTCGACTACGACTATGCCCTGCCAACCGATAATGAGCCAGTAGCTATACATACTGAGCTCACCACCTGCCCTTGGAATGAGGATAATCAGTTATTGCACATTGGCATACAGGCCGTTATGGTAAATACCGTTGACCTGCCACCCTCAAACCTGGTATTCCTGATCGATGTTTCGGGCTCAATGTCACCTGAGGAAAGGTTGCCATTGCTGGTGCAGGGGATGAAATTGCTGGTATACCAGCTTAGGGCAAAAGATAAAGTAACTATAGTAACATATGCAGGAAATGCTGGACTGGTCCTGCCTCCAACACCAGGGAGCAATAAGAATAAAATTTTAGAAGCGCTGGATAGATTAAGAGCTGGTGGCTCAACTGCAGGTGGTGAGGGTATAGCATTGGCATATAAAATGGCTAAGGAGAATTTCATAATTGGTGGGAATAATAGAGTAATGCTGGCTACCGATGGCGACTTTAATGTAGGTATAAGCAGTGAAGGTGACCTTGAAGACATGATTACAAAGGAAAGAAAAAGCGGAATCTTCCTTACCTGCCTGGGATTTGGGACTGATAATTATAAGGATGCCAAAATGGAATTACTGGCCGATAAGGGTAATGGCAACTATAGTTATATTGACAATATTAAAGAGGCAGAGAAAACACTGGTGCACGAATTTGGTGGAACACTTTTTACAGTCGCCAAGGACGTGAAATCGCAAATTGAATTTAATCCGGCTAAGGTGCAGGGCTATAGGTTAATAGGCTATGAAAACAGGATGCTGAATACTGAAGATTTCAAGAACGACAAAAAGGATGCAGGCGATATTGGTTCGGGCCATACTGTTACTATCATTTATGAAATAATCCCGGCCGGGATAAAAAGCAAATACCTGAAACATGGTACTAGCCTAAAATATACCGAAACCACACCTACTGAAGCTACAGCTACCAATGAATTGGCGACCATAAAATTTAGGTATAAGAAACCAGATGGTGATACCAGTAAGGAGCTGGAAAAAACAATAGCCGATAATTTGATTAACTGGCACAATGCTACCGAAAATACAAGATTCTCTTATTCAGTAGCCCTATTTGGTATGTTATTGAAGGATTCAAAATATAGTGGTATGGGTGATTATGATGTGGTAAAGGAACTTGCTGGCGGCAGCATGAAATTTGATACAGATGGTAATCGTGCTGAGTTTCTGAAGTTGGTGAGTAGTGCGGAGCAATTGAAGTAAGTCAAAATCATAATAAGGACGATTCAATAGCATGCAAATTCGCTATATGCGCCTTATCTAGTTAAAAAATCAATTTGGGCATTTTAGAATTCCAATTGAACTGACCACGGAAAGCGATGCAGACCAATTGAAAATGGCAATCCAGTCCTTCGCTCCGAAATAGCTCCGTCTGACCGCAAAAAGCGGTGCTGACGGAGCTATTTTTTAAACCATATTGCCCCAATACCCCAAAAAACCGTTTTGGGGTATTGTTTGATACAAATAATTGAATACCAACATTTTATCCAAATATCCATTGCCCCATCATTGCCCCAAATGACATTTTTTGGGGCAATGCCCTTATGTAATCGGTTGTTATATCCCATCAAAATCGATGTTTTGTCTATTTATTAATGCAATATAAAGGCGCTATTCTTGAGCCAAAATAGGTGTTCAATCCCACACCAAAAGAAATGCCCAAATATGTGATAACACAAATTTAACAACAGATATTTTTCCTATAAATACTATTAAATACACTTACCGAAAGAGAACTACTTTTTTATAAAAGTCAATACTAGCAATATATTTACTTTGTTGTACAAATATGTTATTTTCACAATTATTTATTTACATTTTTATAGATTATAAAATATTTATAAAATACTCTTGATATTATGAAAGTTCACTACTATCTTTGAAAGCATCTTGCAAGATATAATATAACCAATTCAAACTAACCTGACCACACAGCAAAGGGGCGATACCTGAAAAGCCATACGAGTAGGGCATTGATATGGAGTTGCACACCATACAAAAAAACAGGCCAGCGCGGAGGCGGCAAAAGCGGAGGCGGTATCTGAAAAGCCTGAATAAAACAGAGTAGGACTCATTTTACACTTAATTAAACAACATGTCAACTTTTGCATTACAAGCTCTTGGAGCAGAAAGAGGAGAATATTTAAGCCACGCAAACAATAGTGTATGGCTTCAACGCGGAGTTCAGGGTGAAGGTGAAATTTTTATTATCCAGCCACAACCTAATGGAAGTGTTGCACTGGCATGCACGGGCGGAGAAATAGGTAAATACCTTAGCCATGCATTTGATAAACTGTGGTTACAACATGGTGTACAGGGCGAAGGTGAAATGTGGACTATGGTAGACCATGGTAATGGCAATGTTTCTTTTAACTGCTTAGGGGCTGAAAGGGGCAAAACTCTTAGTCATGCACATAATAAAATGGGGCTTCAAAATGGCTACCAGGGCGAAGGAGAACTTTGGGCTAAGCAAGAAGTTGTTACCTATGAAGCTCTAGGAAAAGAAACTGGTGAATACCTGAGCCATGCACATGGGAACGTAGGCCTTCAAAAAGGAATGAAAGGTGCTGGTGAAATGTTTATCCTTCAGCACATGCCCAATGGCAGTGTAGCCCTTAACTGTGTAGGTGGCGAAACTGGTAAAACCCTTAGCCATGCATTCGACAAACTGTGGTTACAAAATGGCGTACAGGGTGAAGGAGAAGAGTGGACTATGATCAATCATGGCAGTGGCAATGTTTCTTTTAATGCTTTGGGTGGAGAAAGAGGCAAGACACTTAGCCATGCATTTAATAAAATGTGGCTCCAAAATGGCTATCAGGGTGAAGGAGAACTTTGGGCTGCCAGAATTGCTTAATTCTAATTCTCTTGATTTTATAGAAAAGCCTGGATGCGGTTTGCATTCAGGCTTTTTCTTTTAGAAAAATAAACATCAGAAGGTGGGCAGTAATATTTTGCACACATAAAAGCAATGTAATATATTTTACCTATTTAGTTATACTTCTGGCAATAATCGAATGGTGTGAGGCCTGTTATTTTCTTGAACAGGTTCCTAAATGTTTGGCTATCTGAATACCCTACCTCAACCATTACTTCATCAATAGATTTCCTACCAAATTCTAATTTCTTTTTGCAGGCCTCAATGCGCACCTTTTGCAAATATTCTAAAGGGGTGCAGTGGGTACATTTTTTGAACCTACGTTCAAATGTTCGGCGGGTGAGGAATAATTTTTCAGCCAGAGTATCTACTGTGATTTTTTCAAAATAATACTGCTCTATGTATTCCTGAGCTTGTAATATCTCCTTGTCATCATGCTCCTTCAATCCATTAAATACTATAAATGGAGTTTGTGTAATCTTATCAAGGTTCACCACAAAATATTTGGCTATGAGGATGGCCATTTCCCTGTTCACATATTTCTCCGCCAAAAAGAGCAATAAATTCCAGTAGGCATTACTACCGCCACTTGAGTATATACCGTTGTGCTCCACTATAATTTTAGAATCCACCAAATTGACATCTGGATAGAAAAACCTGAATTCCTGGGCATATTGCCAATGCGTGGTACATTTTTTATTACTCAGTAACCCTGTAAATGCCAGCATAAATGCTCCTGTGCACAATGAAGCAACTTCTGCATTGGCCTTGTATTGTTTCACAATAAAGTCAACAATAAATCTGTTTTGGTAACTCGCACTCAACATATCTCCTCTTAGGGCAGGAATGATGATTAAGTCTGTAGTTACTACCTCATTGGAACAAATATCAACATTAATAGTTACCAACCCTTCCTCAGTTATAACCTCCCTACTCTCCCCTACTATTTGCACATTGAAGGCATCATTTTTTCCCTGAGCCCTAAGCAATTCATTCACTTTTTTGAATACCGACCTTGCATCAACTATTGAAGCATAGTTGGCATTTTTTAAAGCCAGGATGGAGATATGTATCATAATCAGGTAGAATAATCGAAACAAAATTAGCAAAACTAATTGTCGTAAATACCATCACCAGTATGTCGTATTTACACAGGCCGACTATAGAAATAACCTATATTTTTGCAATCACATAACAAGATTCACAATGCAGGGTGCAGATATTTATTTGAATTTCAACGGGAACAGCCTGGAGGCTTTTACCTTTTATAAATCTATTTTTGGTGGGGAGTTTCTATTATTGCAGCGGTATAAGGACATGCCGGGTGGTGACAAAATGAGCCCCGAAAACCAGGAGAAAATAATACATGTATCGCTACGGTTAACTCCACATACTGTATTAATGGCCACTGATGGCCTGGGTGAACGTGGTGAAATTAACTTTGGCAATAATTACCATATCTGCCTGCAAGCTGACAATGAAAAGGAGGCAGATGTACTTTTCCAATCCCTATCTAAAGATGGCAAAATAGAAATGCCTATGAATAAAACTTTCTGGGGGGCCTACTTTGGTATGTGTCAGGATAAATTTGGCGTAATGTGGATGATTAATTATACTATACCCCAAAACAGCTAAAAAACATGGAAACACAAAGCACAATTTCAAAACCGGCCTGGTGGACAGGAACCATCTTAAAAGGTCTTTTATGCCTATTTCTGGGCTTTAATGCGATTATGAAAATTATTAAAAATGCACATTATGTAGATGGCACAAAGGAGCTTGGCTTACCCGAAAATTGTATACAAATACTAGGGGTATATTTATTGTTGGGCACTGTCCTTTATATCTATAAAAGAACCGTTCTACTGGGTTGTCTATTTCTGTTTGCGTATCTAGGCGGTGCGGTAGCTATTACCTATAGG
>CANGSR010000116.1 GCA_947456055.1 Chitinophagaceae bacterium | reverse complement strand
TGACTGATGCCTACTTTAATTTTGTATACCAGCCTTACCTTGAAATAGATGAAACAATATCGGGAGTTACGGTTATCGCTTATGAGGTAACAGAACATGTAATTGCCAAAAATGAACTAATAGAAGCAAAGAAGGAAGCGGAACACAGAAGGCAGATAGCTGAGGATGCTGTGAAGAGCAAGCAACAGTTTCTGGCAAACATGAGCCATGAAATAAGGACACCTATGAATGCCATTGTAGGGTTCACAAATGTATTGCTCAAAACGAAACTTGATGAAAAGCAAAGGGAATATATTAGTGCCGTAAAAGTATCGGGTGATGCGCTTATTATTTTAATTAATGACATATTAGATTTAGCCAAGGTGGATGCCGGCAAAATGACCTTTGAGCAGGTTCCATTTAACCTTTCTGTTTCTATATCAAGTATGTTGCTTTTATTTGAAACTAAAATCAAAGAAAAGAATATTGAGTTGATTAAAGAGTATGATAGTGCTATTCCGGAGATTTTGTTGGGTGACTCATTGAGATTGCACCAAATTTTATTAAACCTGGTGAGTAATGCCGTAAAATTTACCTCTACAGGGCGGATAAAGTTTAGCGCAAGGCGGCTTACCGAAGATGCAGAAAAAATAACCATTCAATTTAGCCTGGCTGACACTGGGATTGGTATAATGACGGATAGGCTAAGTGGCATATTCAATGATTTTGAACAGGCAGGGAGGGAAACTACCAGTTCGTATGGTGGCACAGGCCTGGGATTGGCTATTGTGAAGCAATTGGTAGAGTTGCAGGGCGGCACTATAAGTGTAATGAGTGAATTTGGGGTAGGATCGGTTTTTAGTTTTGTTTTAAGTTTTAAGAAAGCAGATAAGACTATAGGCTTACCAGTAATTACAGACAAGGTATTTGTAGCTGAGGTGCAGGAGGATAAAAAGAAGGTAAGGGTATTGGTGGCAGAGGATGTTTCACTGAACCAGTTATTAATCAAAATCATTTTACTCAATTTTGGCTTTGAGCTGGATATTGTGGCTAATGGAAAATTGGCTATTGAAAAGCTAAAAACGAACACTTACGATATTGTGCTCATGGACTTGCAAATGCCCGAAATGAATGGTTTTGAGGCAACTACCTATATCAGGGAGGCTATGAATTCACAAATACCTATTATAGCCTTGACGGCAGATGTAACTTCGGTGGATGTGGAGAAATGTAAAGAAGTAGGTATGAACGATTACATATCTAAACCTATAGATGAGGCTTTATTGTATACTAAGATATTGGAGTGTATAAAGGTAGAGTGAGAAGGGGTAAAGTGATTTAAAATGGAATAAGCTAGTAGTTAATTTTTATTGGGCTTAGGGATTAAATCTGGGCTTATGGAAGATAAAGACCTTCGGAGAAGGGGTTTTATTCGCAGTTCCGGATGTCCCTACTGAACATCGCAGAACAACCAAGGGTTTTAGTGAATTTGTTATTTTTCAATAGATTTGTTCTTGAACTGAAAGCTCTACCGTGGAAAAGATTACTCTTGAATTAATTAAAAGATACATCTCGGAAAATGAAATTGAATTAAGTGCTACCCAAGCCAGGCTATGCATACCTATTATAGAACGAATTTGCAGAAAAATGATCATGGGCATTCATTTTTCGGAAATTAAAGTTGACCATAATCTGATTTGTGACGGACATCACAGATTTTTTGCCTCATTATTGGCAAAACAAAATATTGATAGAATCCCATCTATTAGCACTATGGCTACTACAGTTACAGATTGGAAATCGGTAGTCTTTGTTGAAGAAGATTGGGATACTCCTGCTAAAATTTCGTGGTTAAATGAACAGGATGCGAGTTTTAACGATATATCTATTGGGGATCTTACCGAATTGTTGAAATAATCAATAAATTTGTAGTGTAATGCTGATATTGTTAGATATAGATGGTGTAATGGTACCTGCAAAAAGCTGGACACGACCTGAATTACTTAAGGATGGTTTTCCGGCATTTAGTGCTAAAGCAACACTTGTAATAAAGAATTTGATTTCTGTGAATTGTACTATAATATTGACCACTTCTCATAAGTCGAATTACAGTATTGAAGAATGGAAGAGTATTTTTAAGAACAGGAATATTGATATTGAAAATTTGAAATGCCTACCTGAAAATATCAATAATCTCAGCAGAAAAGATGAGATCATTAGCTGGTTTAATGTTACTCTAATTCACGACCTATTCCTCATTCTTGATGACGACAAGTCACTTAACGATCTTCCTGATTTTTTAAAAGTGAACCTAATACAAACAAGTCCATATATTGGTCTTACTGAGGAACATTTGGAGCTTGCAAGGACTATTTTGGCTAAACAAAGCATAACTACACTAGTCTAGGCTGTTTTAGGATAAATAGGATTATTTACATTCGCTATACATTTTATTAAAGTTTTCCATGAAATATCATTTGCATATGATTGCGTTGTGCCTTTTATTTCTTGAGTGCGGCAATCCAGGTTTGCATAATGAATATTTAAGCAATAATTGTATATTAGAGGAGGGTGGGCATGATCATAGTGTAATTCGGTGTGATTCCCCGGAAAGGAATGTGTATTCTACAATATTGGATTATGAGTATAATAATGATTTTATAATTATCAAGCAAACTCCAAACCGTGAAGATTATAAATCGAGTATAGCATTTGAATTATCTTGTGAAAAGGCTGCAGAATCAAATAATGCACAGTATGACAAAACGATGTGCGAACAACAAGCTGATAGTATTTTGAAACAGGACTCATTCTATATTTCCATCTTTAAAAATGACACCAATTATTGGATCATTTCACATAAGGAAAAGAGGAATTATGGGCCATTGAATAAATCTGATTTTGGTAAGAAATTTGATGAGTTAAAGATTCCAAAGAAATTAAGGTTAAAGGCGGGATGATAGTTTTTGCTTAATGGAATTTATAGTATAAGTAAGACCAGAAATTATGTATTGTATTGTGCTTAGGTGATTGGTTCGACTTTAGGACTTTAAATTCCGGTCGAGGACCGGCTTATTTTGTAGATACGGGTGATCCTGGCGGAACATCCGTGCCAATTATGATTATTAGATTAAAAAATCCCGTCCTGCCAATTTCAATCATTTATACTGGTTTTAATTCCACAATTAAATCATTGGTATTCACCAATGTGCCGCCGGGAAGCTCTATTAGGGCAATGGTAGCATCGTAGGGGGCAGTGATGATGGTCTCCATCTTCATGGCTTCTATGATGAATAGTTGCTGGTTTTTCTTTACTGCGTCTCCGGTTTTTACCAACACCTTTGAAAGCATACCCTGTAGTGGTGCACCTATCTGGTGGGTATTGGCTTTGTCGGATTTGCGGTTTTCACGGTGGGTTACCTTTATTGAGTTGTCCCTAATTTCTACATTGCGGGTCTGGCCATTGAGCTTAAAGAATACGGTACGGTGGCCCTTATCGTCTACAGGGCCTATGCTGAGTAGACGGATAAGGAGGGTTTTACCCTTGCCTATATCTACAGTGGTATCTTCGCCTACCTTCATGCCATAAAGGAAGAGTGGGGTAGGTACTACTGATACATCCCCATATTCCCTTTGGAATTTGAGATAGTCTTCAAATACACGAGGGTAGAATTTGTAGGATAAGAAATCGGTGATGGTGAGGTCGTTACCGCATTTTTCCAGGAAGGCAGCGAGTTCGGTATCAAAATCTATAGGGGGCAGGTGGAGGTTTGGCCTGTCGGTAAAGGGTTGCCTGTCTTTCAACACTATCTTTTGTAATTGTGCAGGAAAACCACCGGCAGGCTGACCAATCTCGCCCATAAAAAACTGCTGTACTGATTCGGGGAAGGAGATGGTTTCGCCCTTATCAAAAATGTCCTGCTGGCTCAATCCGTTGGCCACCATAAACTGGGCCATATCGCCCACTACCTTTGAGCTGGGGGTTACCTTTACTATGTCTCCAAACATTTCATTTACTGTGGCATACATTTCCTTTATCTGCTCAAACTTGTCGCCCAGGCCCAGGGCTATGGCCTGTGGTTTCAGATTGCTGTACTGGCCACCGGGTATCTCGTGCTGGAACACCTCTGCTGCACTAGCCTTTAGACCCGATTCAAATGGGTAATAATATTCCCTAACAGCTTCCCAATAGTTACTGAACTGATTAAGCAATTTTATGTCATAATTATTCTCCCGCTCGTGGAAGCGCATCATTTCCACTATGGCATTAAAATTAGGCTGTGATGTGAGTCCAGATAAGGAACCCAGGGCGCAATCTACCACATCTACCCCTGCATCGATAGCCATAAGGTAGGATGCTGGCTGCAGGGACGATGTATCGTGGGTGTGCAGGTGAATCGGGATTTTAACGGTATCCTTAAGCCCTTCCACCAGTATTTTGGCGGCATAGGGTTTCAGCAGGCCGCTCATGTCTTTGATGGCTAAGATATGTGCTCCGGCATTTTCCAGGTCTTTGGCCAGACGGAGATAATATTCGAGGGTGTATTTGGTGCGCCTCACATCCATAATATCACCGGTATAGCAGAGCGAACCCTCGGCGAGTCCATAGGTGCGCTTGCGCACCATATCAATACATGGGGCAATATTGGGCATCCAGTTGAGCGAGTCGAAGATGCGGAAAATATCCACGCCTTTCTCCCACGATTTTTCAACAAATTTCTCAATCAGGTTATCGGGGTAGGCGGCATAGCCCACGCCGTTGCAACCACGTATAAGCATTTGAAGCAGTATATTAGGCACGGCAGCCCTTATGGCCTCCAGCCTCCGCCAAGGGTCTTCATTAAGAAAACGCATACAAACATCGAAGGTGGCACCACCCCATACTTCCAAACTAAAAGTTTGGGGAAAGGCTATGGCAAAGCTTTTGGCTACCGCCAGCATGTCACGGGTGCGCATACGGGTGGCCAACAAACTCTGGTGGGCATCGCGCATGGTGGTATCGGTATAGTGTATCTTTTTTTCGTTTTTCAGCCATTCGCTGAATTTTTCAGGACCTAATTCTGTTAAAAGGTTTTTGGTGCCTGTTGGGTAGGGTACATGGGTTTTTACCGGTGGCAGTGCAGGCTTCTCAAAGACCTTTGTTGTATCCTTCACCTTCACATCGGGGTTGCCATTTACGGTTACACCTGCCAGGTAATTGAGCATACGGGTGCCCCTGTCTTGCCTAAGGGTATAGGTAAAGAGTTCGGGGTGCTCCTGGATAAAGTTGACTGTAGCCTTACCAGTTATGAAATCCTCGTGATTGATGAGGTTTTCCAGAAACTGTATATTATTCTTCACCCCCCTGATACGGAATTCCCTGAGGGCACGGTACATTTTGTGGGTAGCGTCCTGCAGGCTATTGCCCGAGGTGCTCACCTTTACCAGCATAGAGTCGAAGAAAGGGCTGATTTTCATACCCGGATAGGTGCTGCCCTCATCGAGCCTCACACCAAAACCTGTGGCATTTCGGTAGGTAACCAGGGTGCCATAGTCGGGTTTGAAATTATTTACCGGGTCTTCGGTAGTGATGCGGCATTGCATGGCAAAGCCTGTTTTGGGTATTTTGTTCTGGTCACCAAGGCCTATTTGAGGGTCGCTCAATTTGTAACCTGATGCAATATAGATTTGTGTTTTGATCAGGTCAACACCGGTAATCATTTCGGTAACGGTATGCTCCACCTGTATGCGAGGGTTCACCTCTATAAAGTATATATTCTCTTTTTCATCAACCAAAAACTCTACGGTACCCAGGTTATTATAGTTCACTGCACGGGCAATATTCACAGCATAAGTATACAGTTTTTCAAGAGTGGACTGCCGGAGGGATGAAGATGGGGCTACTTCCACCACTTTTTGGAAACGGCGTTGCACCGAGCAGTCTCGCTCATAAATGTGAACGATGTTGCCATAACTATCGGCAGCTATCTGAACTTCGATATGTTTTGGGCGGTCTACAAATTTCTCAAGGAAAACTGTATCATCTCCAAAAGCATTTTTGGCCTCATTGCGTGCTTCCTGGAATGATTTTTTGAGGTCATCCACAGTTCGTACCACCCGCATACCACGGCCACCACCACCAGATGCGGCTTTAAGCATAAGAGGGTAACCTATCCTGTCGGCCTCGGTGAGGGCAATGGAAAGGTCGGTGAGGTCGGCAATATTACTTTCTATGATGGGTATTTGGGTTAGTAGGGCAACTTCTTTGGCAGTAACCTTATCGCCCAGTGCCGCCATAGCCTCGGGTTTTGGGCCTATGAAAATGATATTGTTCTCGGCGCACTTGCGGGCAAAATTGGCATTCTCTGACAAAAAGCCATAGCCGGGGTGGATGGCATTGGCACCACAATCCAGAGCTATCTCAATGATTGCATCAATATCCAGATACGGTTTCAGTGGGTCGTTATCAGCCCCTACCTGGTAGGCTTCATCGGCCTTATACCTGTGCAGGGAGTAGCGGTCTTCATAGGTATAAATAGCTACTGTCTGTATGTCAAGTTCGGTAGCTGCCCTCGAAATGCGTATGGATATTTCGCCACGGTTGGCGATGAGTAGTTTCTTAATTATCATAGTAACTTAACGTTGGGGCAAATATAAATGAATTGGACACCATGCAAAATGATTCTAAATAATGAGGTATTATAGTACTATGTATTGGGGAAATAAGGATAATAGTGCTGTGGTTTTTTGGCATTTTTTGTCTTGAACGGTGATTAAGCCTTTAGGCCGGCTGGTTTTCTGAGGACTATGATTTCCATTTTTGTGCCTCTTTTTGTATAGCTCCTGTGCTAATGGAGGTAAAACAAGTAAAGGTTGGGATAGTGGATGAGCTAATGTCTTGAATTATGATTAAGTGGATTTTCTTAAGTGAGGCAATATTCAAAAATGGCAAACCATAAAATTATTGTACCCCTTCCATTTCCTTCAGCAATTGCTCATATTGCCAGGCATCAATAGCCCCTCTTATTATCAGGTAGTTGATAAGTATTCGGGAGAAAAAGGTCATGAAAAATATGGGTTGACTAATAAGGTACGAGGGGGATAGGTCGGCACCCCATTGCCAATACATATTCAGAAACACATAGACTGTATGGGTGATAAATATTAATGCTGCAATCAGCATGGCAACAAAAGGCTTCTTTCTGCTTAAAACCAACAAGCCCAGCAAGAATAAAATGCCTGCAAAAGAGATAAGGCTATTGGTGGTGAGGTAATTAGCACTATTGCTGTTCACTACTTGTATTACATTTAGCATCACCAGGGCATAAAGCACATAGCGGGCTGCCCTGACTTTCCTTACCGCCCGTGATAGCCTTTTTTCATAAAATTCGTTGGCTAGATTGGGCAAGATGTCCTGTTCCTTGCCGGTGTCTTCCATAATTTATAGCAAATTATTGAGTTCAAGTATTGATGTAAATACAGTTTTGCGGCCTGTCCTACAATTTGAAAAACTGCTGTCAGCACCGCTTTGGGCGGTCAGACAGCAGTTTTTGGCGAGGGCTGGCAAATGATCACCATCGGTATAGTTTTTATCAAAAAGATGTTTTTCAGGCCTTAGTCTGCCTTCATCAGCATCATTTCTTTTATATCCTCCATAATGCGCTTGGCTATATTATTGGCCGTAGTTTCTGTGCCACTTTCGGCGTAAATGCGTATTATTGGTTCTGTATTAGATGTGCGCAGGTGCACCCAATTGTTATCGAAATCTATGCGCAAACCGTCTTCTGTATTGATAGGCTGTTTTTTGTATTTCTTCTTTATTTCTTCAAAAATCTGCTTCACATTCACATCTTCCGACAGTTCAATTTTGTTTTTAGATATGAAATAATCAGGGTAGGTGCTCCTTAATGCCTTAACTGATTTGCCAAATTTGGCAAGATGGGTCAGGAACAAGGCAATACCAATCATAGCATCACGGCCATAGTGCAATTCAGGTACTATAACACCACCATTGCCCTCACCGCCTATCACCGCATTTACTTCCTTCATTTTCCTTACCACATTCACCTCGCCTACAGCACTAGGGTAGTATTGGCCACCATGCTTTTCGGTTACGTCTTTTAGTGCACGGGTTGAGGATAGGTTTGAAACAGTATTCCCTTTTTTGTTTGATAATATATAATCAGCTATAGCTACCAAGGTATACTCTTCACCAAACAGGCTACCATCTTCGCATACAAAGCAAAGCCTGTCCACATCAGGGTCTACGGCAATGCCAAATGATGCATTTTTCTTTTTTACTGCTGAGCAAAGTTCTATCAGGTTCTCAGGTAATGGTTCAGGGTTATGCTCGAATTTGCCATTCACTTCGGCATTAATGATGGTATAGTCCTTTACACCAAGTGCCTTTAATAATTGTGGTACCGCAATGGCACCTGTAGAATTAATAGCATCAACCACTACACTAAAATTACCCTTGGTAATTGCAGCTACATCCACTAGCGGGTGGGCAAGTATAGTATCTATATGCTTTTGAATATAGGTATCATCAGTGGTAACATGGCCTATCTTATTGATTTCGGCAAATGCAGTTTCACCACCTTCGGCATAATCCAATATCCATTGTCCATCAGCTGCACTAATAAACTCGCCATTGCTATTTAATAGCTTTAATGCATTCCACTCCTTGGGGTTGTGGCTTGCAGTGAGGATGATACCACCTGCAGCTTTTTCAGCAGTTACAGCCATTTCTACGGTTGGGGTAGTACTTAGGCCAAGGTCAATCACATTAAAACCTATACTCTGCAAAGTTGCCGCCACAAGGTCACGCACCATAGCACCCGAAATACGGCCATCACGGCCTATCACTATCGTTTTATTGTCGCCCTGGGTAGCTACCCAGGCACCATAAGCCGATGTGAATTTTACAATATCAATTGGTGTAAGGCTTTTGCCTGGTTTGCCACCTATTGTTCCCCTGATGCCTGATATTGACTTGATTAGTGCCATAATGCGAGTTGTGCTGCGAAGATAAGCAAGGTATTTAAAATTATTTCCTGAAAATTACCCCGGAGTATACCCTATTAGCAAAACTCTAAGCCTTACTGAGTGATGACCAAATAACAATACTTTAAAGATTATTGGGAAATTTTTTATATCCAACACGGAAAATTATTTTATCTTGCACCAAATTTCTCAATAATATGTCTTTCTTTTCTAATTCTCTTCGCAAGGCATTATTTGTGGCAGCTTTGACGGTTTCGTTCCAGGCCACCATTAATGCCCAGGATTTGTCGGCAAAGTTGCCTAACGACCCGGCTGTTACTACCGGAAAACTGGCAAATGGCCTTACCTACTACATCAGGAACAACCACAAACCTGAAAACAAGGTGGAACTGCGCCTGGTGGTAAAAGCGGGTTCTACGCTCGAAAATGAGGACCAGTTAGGTCTTGCCCACTTCATGGAGCACATGAACTTCAACGGTACTAAAAACTTCCAGAAAAATGACCTGGTTAGTTACCTGCAGTCTATCGGGGTACAATTTGGGGCAGATCTTAATGCATATACTTCTTTCGACCAGACAGTATATATCCTGCCTATCCCAACTGATAAGCCAGGCAACCTGGAGAAAGGCTTCCAGATAATAGAAGACTGGGCACATAATGCACTGCTTACAGATAAAGATATTGATGAGGAGCGTGGTGTAGTGCTTGAAGAAAGCCGCCTGGGAAAGGGTGCCGACGACCGCATGAGCAAGAGGTACTTCCCTAAAATGGCTGAAGGTTCAATTTATGGTGACCGCCTGCCAATAGGTAAGGACGAAATTTTGAAAAATTTCAAATACAATACCATCCGCAGTTTTTATAAAGACTGGTACCGTCCAGACCTTCAGGCTGTGGTGGTAGTGGGTGACCTGATGTAGCTACTGCTAAAAAGATGATTGAGCAGCACTTTGCAGGTATTAAAAATCCGGCTAAGGAAAGGGAAAGAAACTATTCTGCGCCTAAGCCACGTACTGTGCCAGAAGCAATGGTATGTACCGATAAGGAAGCAGCAAGGACTAGTTTGCAAATCATGTTTCCAAGTATGGAAAAGCGTAATGGGCATACCCTGGGTGATTACCGCAATTTTATCAAAAGGTCTTTGATCCAACAAATGTTTGGCCATCGTTTATCTGATTTGGCACAGAGCAGCAATCCTCCATTCCCATATGCCTTTGCCGGTGTAGAAGGCTGGATGCACGGTTATGAGAGTTTTTCATTGTTCACCACTTTTGGTGGCAGCGGACCAGAAAAAGCAATCAATGCAGTTACTGCTGAGGTAATTAAAGCACGCAAATTCGGTTTTAATGAAAGCGAGCTTGAATTAGCCAGAAAGGAAGTTATGAGTAGCATGGAGAAGACCCATAACGAAATGAAAACCACCGAAAGCGGTAATTATGTAGAAGAATATATAAGGGCGTTCCTGGAAGGTGAAGATTTCCCAGGTACTGAAAACGAATACAAATACCACAAGGATTTGTTACCTGGTATTACAGTGCAGGAACTGAATAATATGTTTATGGGCTGGGTTGCTAATATGAATACCTTCAGCCTCATTACTGCACCTGAGAAGAGTGATATGAAATTGCCATCAGAAGCTGAATTGATGGATATGGTAAAAAAAGGATTTGCACAGGACATCGCTAAAACTGAAGAGAAAAAAGTAGCATCCTCTATGATGACTACCAAACCTACCGCAGGTAAGGTAACTGCTACAACTAAAGAGGATGGACTGGATGCAACTACTTATACCTTGTCAAACGGAGTGAAGGTAACCATTAGGCATACCGACTTTAAGAGCGATGAAATATTGATGACTGGTGTAAAGAAAGGTGGTACTAATGCATATGGTGTTGTTGACAGGAGTAATGCCCATTTTGCTACCGACCTTGTAGAGTCAATGGGTATAGGTGATTTCACACCAAGTGACCTTGAGAAAGTGAATGCAGGTAAGGACATTAAATTTGGAACTGCAATGGAGGAAACCAGCGTAAAGGTAAATGGCAGCAGTACCATTAAGGATTTAGAAAGCATGTTGCAGTTGGCCTACCTAACCCTTACACAACCACGCAAGGATGCAGGTTTGTTCAATGCCTATAAGGAAAAACAAATGATGCAATTGAAATTCATCATGAGTAATCCTCAGGCTGCATTTTTTGATACTACTATCAAAACGATGTACAATAATAATCCACTTGCAAGGATGGTTATCCCTAAACAGGCAGATTATGATAATCTGAACATGGACAGGGCATTAGAGATTTATAAGAATGAATTAGGCTGTGCCGATGGTTACCACTTCTTTTTGGTAGGTAATATCAATGCAGAAACAGCATTGCCACTTATTGAAACCTATCTGGGTAGCCTGCCTGCTAAAAACACTACGCCTAAGGTGAGTGACAATGGTGTAAGGCCATATGCCGGTAAGAAAGAACTGAAAGTGCATAAGGGCAGTGATAAGAAAAGCATGATATTGGCTATCTATACAGGTGAGGTACCATTTTCTGAAGACCTGGCACTAAAAACTTCGGCTCTTTCTGAGGTGCTGAACATTAAGGTGATAGAAAATATGCGTGAGAAAATGGGTGCTATCTATGGTGGTGGATTTAATGCCAGCCTGAGTAAAGAGCCTTATAGTCATTATTCAATCCAGTTGGCATTACCATGCGGACCTGAAAATGTAGATAAGCTGATAGCTGCTGCTAAAGAGGAAATCAAGAATATAAAAGCCAATGGACCAGAAGCTAAAGACGTAGAAAAAGTAAAGAGCCAATGGCGTGAAAAACACCTCACTGATGTGAAGGAGAACAAGTTTTGGGCTGGTAAACTGGAAGGTGTGTTGTTCTGGGGCAGGGATAAAAACAGAATGCTTAAATACCAGGAAACTGTAGATAAGCTTACCCCTGCTGAAATCAAGCAAACTGCGAACCTGCTTTTTGATGGTAAGAATGAGTTTATTTCAATCCTTTACCCTGAATCATAGTTTTGTGGTATTGAGTTGATTTTAATAAAAAAGTGCGCCGGTTGGCGCACTTTTTTATTAGTTTATTTCCATTTCGGTGTTAGGTGGGGACTCTGTCTCCGACGTGGCGGTAGCAATTCTCCTGAATTGTACAAGATAGAGCAGGCTTAGGGTTGCACCAATATTATCATGGTTGTCTGAACCACTGGTTGAAGCTGATTGGTCTGATTCCGTTGAAATCAGGAATTTATATATATTACCTTCATTTCCGGAGACGGATTCAATCCGTCTCTACCATACCAACATCCCGCTGGTCCCGCATTACTCAATCTCCTTATCCAAAAAATTGTCTCGCCTTGTAATGTTTAGGCGAGGCTTAGACAAGTGGGGTGGTACCCTATTGGGCTGGGGTGGTTGTTGGGCTTTGGTTCTGCGAATGCCTGTCGCAGACAGGGTGATTTAGGTAGACACAAGTGATCCTGCGGAACACTTGCGCCAGTGGGGGGATTTAATTTTATATTTAGTAACTTAGAGGTTTATTACAACAAAAACTCGTGGAGTTGTGGGAGAATTGCGTTGTGATTTGCTTTCAACTTTTAGTACTTTAGAGGTCTTAAACAACGTGTTGCATTTGGTTTAGGATTAATCCTATGTTGTGATTTGCTTTCAACTTTTAGTACTTTAGAGGTCTTAAACAACGCCGCATAGCTGACAAATGCACTTGCAGGAGTTGTGATTTGCTTTCAACT
>CANGSR010000115.1 GCA_947456055.1 Chitinophagaceae bacterium | reverse complement strand
TATGTTTTTTGAACATTAATCCTTAGTGTGCACCATTTAAACAATTGATAAGAAGCACTCCCACCCGGTAAAAGCACCTGTTCCCTACTCTCTACCCCAGGTTTATAATTATGTATACTCTCTGCCCTTGCATTTAGGGACACATTCAATTTATCACCAAAAAACTTCCTGTTCACCGCTCCGGCAAGTGCTTCCTTATCCTGCACCTTATTCCCATCAGTCTGATTGAGCCATGCGGCATGTATGGGCATAAACACCATTAACTGCCCCATATCCTTAAAGGATTGCTTCCACCCCACTTCCTGGTAATAGCTATACACCTTATTATCAGTCGCCAGCAATACCGCTTCATCCTGATACTTTACCTCATCCTGCATCAGGGCCATTTTAGCATACCATAGTCCGGCATTCTTCTTCCTGTCCCAATTTGCCAGAATCCGTAAGGAGCCATCATTTTGTTTTTTGTTGGAGTACGGTTCAAACAATGCTGGTGGTATCTCCCGCTCATATTGCTGCCACCAGGCAGTGATGCTCGCTACATTATAATCATTAAATTTATGTGCTATTACCAATTGTGCAGCCTTACTATCCAGATGGTCATTGGCCATGTTTACTTGTTTGCCAACCTCATTGGCATATGGAAAATTATTTTTAGCAGTCTGCAAAAAAACATTGGTGGCAACATACCATTTAGACCATGCATAGCTACCCTTAAGCCCACCTGAATATTGTCCAAAACTACCAGCCCCACCGGTAATATCTAATACCTTATGACGGCTTTCAAAAACTGGTGCATCATTTTCCAACATCAAGGCCCCACCTACATTTCCACTCCCCCACAGGGCAGCCGAACCACCATAAACCACATTTACCTTACTATTAAAAAGTACAGGCAATAAGGAAACATCAGCAAGTCCCAATGCAGCGTTTTGTATAGGTACACCATTCCACAGCACAGCACTCTGGGCTGCTGATGCCCCCCTGAAACTTAGGGTAGCCAATCCATTAAAACCATATGACTTTACAAAAACCTGTGCCTGCTGCGCCAATAAGGTAGCCAGGCTTTGCCCCTGGTAACGGCTCAACAATGCACTATCCAGCGATTGCACCTTTTGGCCTGGCACAAATTCATTTACCTTAATATCAGTGCTTAGGTTGTGCCTACCCTTCACTTTTACTTCTTTCAGGGTATCGGTTTTAGATTGGGAAAAAGTATTAGGTGGAATAGATAGCAGGATAAGCATAGCTATGCTATTAATAACAAACCCAGAAAATTTGAAAATCAACCTCATAGAAATGTTATTAAATCCTAATCGAAATAAAAATGCCCCGGCCCATAGCCCACTAAATAATTCTTTATCAGGGTACCATCCTGATGGTAAATATACAGCCTACCCTTTTGCGAAAAGCCCAGAGGATCACCCACATAAATATTTCCATCAACAGGATTAATGCCCAGGGCATAAAAATAGGTATTTGTATTGGCAGGTATTAAAGCGCTTACAGGCAATGATTGCTCATGTATCCCCATTCTGTATATACCATTATTGTCTTTACCCGACGAATAGTTGACCTCGATAAAATACAGGGTATCCCTTGTTTTATTGAAAACAGGTTTCATTGGGTTTGCCACAGAAGGAAAAATAAAGCTTGCCAGAATATTGCCTGTAGAGGGGTCAATCCTGTCGAGGGTAGCAACTACCCCGCCTGGTTGGTAACCACTTAACACCCAACACAATTGGTCTTTATCTACCAATACTTCCTGTGGGGCATACCCGCTTGTTTTTATGCTCCTAACAACCTTATTGGTTTCAATATCAACCACATATAGATGATTTCCCTTGGTATCCCAGGTACATATTATAGCTTCATTATTCACCATGCACATACCTTCTGTATTCATATTGGGGAACTGGATACTATCCACGAGGCTATTTTTGATGGTATTTAACACATAAACCTTATCATGATAAAGCGAACTCACATATGCCTTACCGGCACTCACCTGCAAAATATACCTAGGTGTTGGCACAGAAATATCACTAACAAAATGATAATTTGTAGCATTAATTACCACTACCTTATTTGAACCATTCAAGGCTAGGTAAAACAAATCCCCTATCCTGGTTATACTTTGAAATACTATACCTAGCGGATTATTGTTGGCTGACCTATAAAGGTCACCATATACGCTATCGGCTTGGTTATTAAAGGCATATAAGCTTGCATCATTATTTGGGTATCGGCCTTCACATGCTATGAATACATTGTGGCTAGAGTTAGGGGTACTAGTATTGCCGATAGGCGAGGGCTTATCCTTTACGCAAGATGCCAACAAAAATAATAGCACTATTGCTTTGTAACTTTTTCTACCCATTGAGCCCCATTTCCGGTACTAATATTCAAATAATATAAACCTAAAGGTAACTGGCTGGTATTAATAGTTGTTAAAATATTCTCCAGCTTTAAATTCACTAATACCCTCCCACTCATATCATTAAGCGTAACTGAACAAATGCCATTTTTCGCCTCCTGATTATTGATAATTAATTCATCAGAAAACGGATTTGGGTAGATATTGATTGAGGTATTATTTGCCAATCCTGATACACTATTATTTACAACCTGATGTATAACCCCAACCGCATCAAGGTCGAAACCGCAGGAAGGGAACGCCGTAGGGTAAGGGTCATTCACCATTCTACCGGCACTATCATAACCCGAATGACCTGCAATTGAACCCACCACATCAACTAATCGTACATGGGTTACCCTCCCAATATTTAGTCCATCAGTACCTGCCAAATCAGCCAGGTCGAAAGGTGTACCATACATACCTATGTATTTCCCGGCCATATTGTGCAGGTTGGCTGCATTCATGTAGTCATTATTACCAATCTGCACATTGGTTTGGGATAATGAGGTTGCCGAAAACCTGTAAAAATGTACCCCATCAGAACTAACCTCCACAAAGGCTAATTCCAAAAATGCCAGGGAATCATTTGCTGGATCTAAAAAACCATTTTCAAACACCACAAAATCAGGACCTGCCCCATTTGCTATAGGACTCGAAAAGGTAAGTGTAGCCACACCACTATCACCAAGGCTTACAATATCTAAATTGGCAGGGCCGATAGCCAAACTACTATCACCCAAACTAGCATATCCCAACCCAGGATTAGCAATATCCATAAAGCCTCTTTGCAGGTAACACTGGGTAGCCCAGCCTACTATTTGTGGACTGGCTGCACCTATAGCATCGCTACCAGGCACACCTGCCTGAGGGGCATATTGAGCCTGGGTAGCAAGTGCCATAAGCACCAGTAAGACACCTAAATAATAGACTTTCAACATAAACTACTCTTTTACAAAACGAATAACCTCACCAGTACCTGCTCCCAAAATCCGCACATTATATAAGCCTGCAATCAAACCTTTAGTACTAATTACCACGGCACCCGATTGATTGAGGTAAGAGGTGATTATGCTTCCAGTAACATCTTCAATATACAGATTTTTCAATTGATTATCAGGCAATTCTATGTTCAAAACATCTTTCACCGGATTTGGATAGGCAATTGACTTACCAACTGTTAGATTATTAGTACCAAGGCTTCTGTCGTAATAAGTCAAATTATCCATGCAAAAATAAGCTGGAGTATTCATACCAAAGCTACCATTATCAGATGATGACAGTGAAAACTGCAAACTATCAACAGAACCCAGACTTGCCAGATTCACCCACTGCCAATCTTTAAGAATATAGTTGAGGGTGGTATCAGGGAACAAGAAATTGGCCAGGTAAAACTCCACACTATCACTTGTTAGGGCACCAGCATTATAACCCTTTACAGTAAGCTTAAACCAATCTCCATTATGAAATTTGCGTGCAAATGCGTCGCCATCTTTCATGCTGTTGTAAGCGTAAGTATTATTAGTAACATAAAAACCCATAACAATACTGCCAACAGACGTACCTCTGAAATTGATGTTTACATTAGGCAGGTAGGTTACAGGATCGCTCACAAATGCTACTGCATATTTCGATGAACCACCATATCCTGCAGCTGATTTGGCAGAATACTCATTGGCACTACCACTGTGCACACTATCGGTCATATTGGAATAGGCAAACCCTGATGAAAAATACCCGAATGAGGTATAATATGGAAAATGGATATTCCCTTCATCAAATCCCTGGTCGGTGCCAGGCAGGGTAAAGTTGGAATAAAAAGTGTCGGCATGGGCCAGTGGCTGAGATTCAAAACCGGCAACCAATTGGGCCCTCATTGTTGCTGAACCCAGCAATAAAGCCGATAACATAACTGTAAATGTGCGCATTTATAAATTGAATTTTGATAAAAACTTCAACCAACAAATAGCAACCACGGAAATTAATATCAGATACAGAAAAAAACAGGGGAATACCCCACCTTCATCTCACCTGTGCTTTTTTTCCCGAAAGCAGCGATAAGTATTCCCACATTATTGTGGGCCAAAGGCAGGTCTTCTGACTTACTCCACTTTTTGCGGCCTTCCCATTTTTACCGCTTATTGGCGGCTCAAACAGTGGCTATTCAGGTAGCAAAAAGCTCTTTTGGAGCATACAGCATCGGGTAATGTCCGGGATTCTCACCCGGTTCCCTTTTCATCTTTCCCTATTTCCAGGGTCAGAACCTTTGTTGCAGCGAAAGTATAAAGTAAAAACCGAAAACGACTAAATTTATTCCTAAATGTTCAACATTTTATTTTTACCAATTGTAAACAATTGGTCTTCTTTTATTTATTCAGCCCTCAATTTTTCAAGTAATTCATTCAATAATCTTGATTCATCATCATTCAGACCTATCATTCCATCATTCACCTCTGCTACTAGCACATTTGCCCTAAGTAACTGCTCAATTCCCTTATCAGTAAGCGTGATTAATGTTTCTCTTTTATCCTCCTTAGAGGTAGCTCTTTTCACCAGATTTTTTATCACCAATCGATCAATAATCCTGGGCACATTACTACTCTTCTCCACCATTCGGCTACAAATATCCTTCACATTCATCCGTTCAGGATGCTTGCCCTTCAATATCCGCAACACATTAAATTGCTCCAAAGTCAACCCTTCGGTCTTCAGTTTAGCACTGTAATTGCTCTTCAACCAATAACCCGTATGCAGTAAATTAATAGCAGCCTTTTCCTGCATACTACCAAATCGGGTTGATTTTATTGCTTCCTCCAATTTCATATGGCTAATGTACGTTTATCTATCATTTAGTATAAATGATAGGTGGATTTTATTTCTGGAAAATGGCAAAATAGCTCTAGTAATAAGAGCAATAATAATGACCAAGACCTTGTACAACCTGTTGTTCAGTAACCCCGCACTTTAGGCGGGGTTGGGAGCAAATAAATAATTGGGCCATAGCCCAATCTCGTCTGTTTTGGAATCTATCGTAGATGAGATTTAATAATTTCTAAATCCTTGAAAATACCCCCTCGCAATTCTAAAAATCCTTCAATCCTTCAATCCTGATTCCAACATTACCTCTTCCTCAACCCCTCCAAATCCTCAAAAAACCTGGGATAAGACTTGCTAACCACCTCTGAATGGTTAATATCTACCCTGCTATTGGCCCGCAATGCACCAACAGCGGCGGCCATCACTATCCTATGATCGTAATAGCTATCTATAATAGTTCCCTGTAGTCGGTTTACCCCGGTTACAAAAAGGGTATCATCCTCCACCGAATAAGGCACAGCAAAATCCTGTAGCATCTGGGTGATGCTCTCTACCCTATTGCTTTCTTTATAAAACAAACGATGCACCCCCAAAATTGCACTCTCCCCACTGCAACACGAAGCCAAAATTGCCAATACCGGAAACAGATCGGGACAATGGGTAGCATCAAAGTCAAAACAGCCCATTCTTGATTTCTTCACTATTATTTCCTGCTCGCCTACCTGCATATCTGCACCTATGCTTTCCAGCACATCAATTATTGCCCTATCGGCCTGCTTAGAATTCAGGTTCAAGTTCCGCACCGTAACATTACCACCTACAGCACCTGCCACAAGCATAAATGCTGCACTACTCCAGTCGGCCTCCACATTAATATTCACCTGTTCACTGAGGGTAAATTGTGCCGGGTCAATGATAAATTCTTTGTACCCGTTATTAACAACAGGTTTTCCAAATTCAGCCAATATCTCAAGAGTCAAATCTATATAGGGCTTACTTTTCAGTCCATTTACGCCAATTGTAATAGACTTATCAGCACTGGCACACAAAGCAAACAACAACCCACTAAGGAATTGCGACCCACCACTTGCATCCATGATAACAGATTTTGCAATCATAGGCCCTTTCAAACTGAATGGCAGAAATCCAGTAAAATCATGAATTGATACACCCAGGGTTGGCAGTACATCGCCAAACCCTTCCATTGGCCTGCCTAGCAAACTACCCTCACCAGTTATATTTATCAACCTATCACTCAATCCAGCAATAGGTGTAAACAATCTGGTGGCTAATCCACTCTCACCACAATTAATAACTGAGGAAACAGGCCTCACCCCACTACCCTCAATCACAATTTCCCTTTCAGCTCCTTCCCCACTCACATCAACATTCGCACCCAATTGCCTGATTACCTGTAATGCAGCCTCCTCATCTGCCGAAAGACCTGGATTACGTATTATAGTTTTACCCTTATGCAATAATGCACCGGCATAGGCACGCTGGGTATAACTTTTAGATGGTGGGGCTATTACTACCCCATGTATATAGGCCGGCTCAATTGTGGCTTTCATAGTCGCTAAATACAGTTTCTATAATGGTTAGAGGTAAAGAACGTATTGCCGCCCTTCCTATTGCTTCAAGCACTATATAATCTACATTTTCATTGTTTCTTTTTTTATCCATCTTCAATATTTCCATGGCTTTATAGGTATTTACCTTCTGGTGCACAGGAAGATTGTACAATTCCAGCAATTCCTTCAGCCTATGGGTATCTGTAGGTTTCAGTCCGCTAATCTTTTCTGATATCATTGATGCTATGACCATACCAATAGCAACAGCCTTACCATGGGGCAACTCATAAAGGTTTTCAATAGCATGCGCAGCTGTATGCCCGAAATTCAAGAGCTTACGGATGCCTTTTTCATGCTCATCGGCAATCACAGTTGTATTTTTCCAGTTAGCGCACCTATCCACCAGATTAACAAGGTCGGCTGCATCATTTTTATAATGGCTGATATTTTTTCCTTCCAACTCAGCAAATAAATCAGCATCAAAAATGCAGGCATATTTGATAATTTCGGCAAAACCATTACTCCACTCCACATTGGGTAGTGACTGCAAAAATGCCATATCATACAATATAAATTCAGGCTGATTTATAGTACCTACTATGTTCTTATTAAAGCCCAGGTTCACCCCGTTCTTGCCTCCTATCGCAGCATCCACCATACCCAGCAAGGTTGTAGGCACAAATCCAAACGGCACTCCACGCATATATACCGAAGCCAGAAAACCAGTAATATCAGTCACCACACCACCACCTATACCTATGAGGGTTGTTTTGCGGGTAGCTTCGGCCTCCAATAGTTGCCTGGATAGGCTATCTATAGTCCTCAAGTCCTTACTACTTTCCACCGGCGGCAATACCAGTGTTTTATGCAACTTAAAAAGGTGGGGATAAAGCTTAAACAAATGCTCATTGGTAATAATCACAGCCTGCCCTTTCTCATACCCTTTCAATAATTCCTCCACAGAACTCTGGAATATATAATCTACACTCCCCGAAGGGAATACAACTGTTTGCCTCATAGTCCAACAAAAATAGTGCTTTATAAAATACTAGAGTTGAAAAGGTGGGATAAGTGTGTCTGCTTTTAGCCCTAGTGAAGATTGCTACTACAATCTCAATCCACTTTAAAATCTCCAAAAAATGATTTGTTGTCCCAACTTTTACTCCTCTATTGGGCTCTAGTGGCGTTGGCACCATTCATCTAAGGGATTGCTATTGGGCTTCACCAACAAAATGTAATCATTTCCCCGGGCGTCACTGCGAACCCGCTTTTTCTGCGGGTGAAGTAGCCTCAAAATATGTATGGCAGGAAATGTTGGAATCCCTTTTTACCCCCAATGCCCCAATTATCGAAAATAAACTATTGTGCGACATGGGGCAATGTTATCAATGTAAATTATTGATTATTAATTACATGTACTTTTTCATAATTTCCCATCATTGCCCCAAAATGCCACATTGTTGCCGTTTTTGTCTGAACCACTGATTTAAGCTGATTATTCTGATGGGCTATGATTTCCCTATTTTTTGGTTCCATTACGTATACCCCCTTGCGTCATTGCGACGCAGCTTTTTCTGCTGCGGAAGCAATCTCAAAATTTGCCAGGCAGGAAATGGTTATGCCCTAGAAATACCACAATGCCCCATTTCTGGAAAAATACCTTTTTGGGGAAATGGGGCATTGGTTTCGTGGTAAGTAATTGACTGTTAATTACATGTGCTTTTTACTAATTTCCCATTATTGCCCCAAAATGCCCCATTGTTGCCATGTTTTTGTTTTTGTTTTGTCTGAACCACCTATTCAAGCGGATTATTCTAAGGGCTATGATTTTCCCTTTTTTGCCTCCCTTTTTTATACCCCCGTGCGTCTTTGCGACGCAGCTTTTTCTGCTGCGGAAGCAATCTCAAAATTTGCCTGGCGGGAAATGGTTATGCCCTGGAATTGCCACAATGCCCCATTTTTGGGAAAATACTTTTTGGGGGAAATGGGGCATTGGTATGCTGTAAGTGATTGAATGTTAATTACATATGCTTTTTACTAATTTCCCATTCTTGCCCCAAAATGCCCCATTGTTGCCGTTTTGTCATGAACTTTGTCTGAACCACTGATTCAAGCTGATTATTCAGATTTAGCTGGTTTTTACAGTATTTCTGGAACTGGTTGAAGCGTCTCGCTTCGTCCTTATACTTTGAAGCGTCTCGCTTCATTTCGCAAGCGAGACGCTTGCAGGAAAGCAGACCAAGCGGACGCTTGGACTAGTGGGCGCTTGGACTAGTGGGCGCTTGGACTAGTGGGGTTTTGTAATGTGTTATGTTTTTATTTAATGCGCATGACGTTTTGTTGGACAAAGGTTGGATAAAATAATGATATAACCCTGTATATGGGAAATATGTGGAAAGTTAATCGGAGGTTTAATTACTATGGTTGGGGTGGATGTTTGCAGTACTGATGGAAATTCTCACCAGTGTAGCACCATTTTAGGAGGTTTAATAATTAGTGAGAGGTTTGTTTCGCAAGCGGACGCTTGCTGGAAACCAGACCAAGGGAGACCCTTGGACTAGTGGGGTTTTTAGTACCCTTGGGGCGGGTGGGAGATTTTAATTAAGTAGGTTTCGCAAGATGAGGCTTGGAGGAAACTAGACCAAGGGATATCCTTGGTCTAGTGGGATAATACTTAATATTTGTTTGGAAAAATTACGTTTGTGAAACATTTATTTTCATTAATCTAAGTTATATTCTTAACTTACACGCTTAAACAAAATACATTACAATATATGCAAATTCATTTTATTTGGATAAATGATTATGGTTACATAAAAAATACAGGCATAAATCTATCATGTCAATTTAATATAGATTTTAAATTGCCAACTGGCTCTAATATTGGGGTGTTACCGATATTGGAGATAAGCCACAATCAAGAATTCATTCCGAATTTTTTTGACAAAAGTAATATCACTAATGTTAGTGCAATTATTGGAAAAAATGGTGCTGGCAAATCCAGCATTCTAAACTATATTAAATCCAATCTACCATCTGGTCTTGAAGCCAATGTATTAAATGATCTATTTGTATATTCTTTAAAAGGAGAAGACGAAATAGAAATTTACAATATAATTGAATCTGTAAACATGCCTATTAATCTAATAGATCATACAGGATTGTTTACAAAATACACATATGGAAATTTGCCAAGTATCGACACATTCAGGTTTACTGGTCATCTTGCAGAAGCTGAATACATTTATTATTCCTATTTTTTGGAGTTCAATGCAGATTTATCTAATTGGAGCGGCTTGCGAAATATTTCCACGACAGCTTTGCTTGCCGATGAAAGGAGGCGAATTGTTGAAGAGAACCGTGATCAAGAAGTGCGGAGTCAATTGCTATCTGAGTCCAGCGATCTTGATAATCTTGCATTAACTGAGGTGGCAAAAGCTATACAATTTTTGATTGCCCCCGAAGCAAGAGAACTGCCATTTGCTAAGCCGGAAGAATTATTTATCAATATCAATTTGAATGACCGGCTTTTTTTTAATGAACGGAATAGTAGCCATTCAGATGTCTTCAACCTTCTTCTTGAATTAGATAATAGAGGGAAGACCACAAATGTTAAGGAAGGGGTCGTAAATAATGTTTTGATGGGCATATTGATTAACTTCTTGATTAATGAGCGAAAATATAGCAGCGGAAATCCCTACATACATAAAGTTGACCTGAAAAAAGATGACACTCTGCGGGGGTATATTTTAAGGTTTTTTGGAAGCATGGAAAATATTACTTTTGTGCATGAAGGTCAAAATGTAAGCATTCCCAAATATCATGAATTATCAAAGCTTATTCCTGAGTTTCTACTTTTTATAGAAGAAACGATTGATAGAGAATTATTAATACCCGGTCCTAATCCTTTATCATTGAAGCTCAAATTAAACAATAATACCGAAGCCGAATTGATAAATTTTCGCTACTACTATTTGAGGATAAAAGGCATTAGCTCCTTTTTCGACTTTAGGTGGCGTTCACTAAGTACTGGCGAACAATCGTATTTGTCTTTTATGGCTCGATTCTATCATATAAAAAACCATGAACATGGTGATTTAAAAAAGAATCTTGTTATAATGATTGATGAAGGTGATGCAGGTTACCACCCTGAATGGCAAAGAATGTTTTTCAATACCACATTGAATTTTTTGAGTAATCTTTTTACCGACCATTCGGTTCAACTTATTTTCACTGCAAATACACCATTTCTATCATCTGATTTACCCAAATCAAATATATTATTTATAGACAAAATAGATGAGAAGATCTCAATTTTTCATGGCAGAGAAAATAACAGGCAAGATACATTTGGTGCAAATATTCATACGCTATTTTCAAATTCATTTTACATGAATGGTATACTAATTGGTGACTTTGCAAAAAAACGTTTGGATGACATCATCAAATATTTAAATAGCAAAACTGAACGCACTCCAAATGAAAATTACAAAAAAACCATAAACATTATTGGAGAGCCAATTTTGAAAAATAAACTACGAGATATGTGGAATGAAAAATTCGGCATAGATGAAGAGTTATTAAGACTCCAAGAAAGAATTTTAGAAATCAATAAAATTAAGGAAGCCCAGAAACTAAAACGAAAAAAGAAATGATAAAAGTCCCTTATAGTATCACAGAACTTAATGCATTAGCAGCAATTTACTACAAAGACATAAAGGCGGAACTAACTTTTGTTAATGCACTAGTAAGCTGGCCTGCAATCAGTGAGATAAAACCAGTTATGACTTATTTACATAGCCAATTGGCTGATATTATTATAGGCCCTCCAGATGTATTAGAAAATCTCATACCTAGAATCGAACCACTTATTGCCCAAGCAAAAATAGACTATCGGGCAAACCACCCGATTATTAATGATGCAAAAGGAATACCAATTACTGACCCAAAAAAGCTTGATAAATATCTTACCAAATGGGCTAAGGATTGTATTATAAGGGTATTTAATTATGATACAAATAAATACACCTCTTTTACTGGACGTAACAAAGGAGAAATAGCTTATAGACATGCCAAGCGGCTTAAAATTAACACATGTCCATATTGCAATGCTCAGTTTACATTCACCATAAAAAGTAAAAGAGGTAAAAGCAGACCTCAGTTTGATCATTTTTTAAGTAAAGGTGACTACCCTTATTTTGCACTTTCATTTTTTAATCTCGTACCTTCATGCTCAACTTGCAATTCAACAGGCTTAAAGGGATCTAAACCATTTTCAATTAAAACCCATCTACATCCTTTTATTGACAATATCGAAGGATTATATCAATTTCGTACAAAAATCAAAGCAGTCGACTTCATAGTAAAAGGTGATAAATTTGATGTTTTAATGCGTCCGTGTATTGGAGCCTCGATGGCTGATAAAAAAAGAGCTAAAAACAGTATTAATTCCTTCGCTATTAATGACAGGTATAAATTTCATAAAGACTATGCGGAAGAAGCTATAATAAAAGCGTATTTTTATAATAATTCCACTATAGAAAATTTATTTACTTCATTCAAAATAGGGACAGATTCAATTTTTACTTCCAAAAAGGAAATAAAGGAATTAATTATGGGCAACTACCTGCATCCAGAAAATTTCCACAGAAAGATTTTAGCAAAAATAACAAAAGATGTAGCAGAGGAGTTTGGATTAACCTTATGATCCATATAATATGAAATGAAGTTTGGAATTTTTCAAGTGAACACCCGCTCATCCAGGTCATTGCATCGTCTGTATATGAGCCGGCGATCACTTTCATATTTACATAAAATGTATCTGCATATGAAAATTCGACTTCCCAACAACAACTTTACGTATATTTACAACATAATGAAATAAATAATAACCGTGAATGTCTTTGATTGT
>CANGSR010000114.1 GCA_947456055.1 Chitinophagaceae bacterium | reverse complement strand
CTAGCAGGAACAATAATGCAGTAAATAATTTTAGCCTATTTGCTTTCATAAAATAAATTTTTATTCAAAGCAAATTTCTAAACCGGCAGGCATCTCCACAATACGCCGAAATACGTATTTTTTGTCTTTGGCACAGCCTGAAAATAATGGTGAATACTATGCTTGTTGGTACCAAAGCAATAGTTCTACACGTGATTTGATATGTAGCTTTCTGTAAATGTTCTCAATGTGTTTTTTTACTGTGCTTGTACTTATAAATAGAGAGGATGCAATTTCAGCACTGTTTTTACCATCGGCCATATTTGTTAGAATTTCTACTTCCCTCCTGCTTAATTCTTCCTGGCTTTCATTATACAGCAATTGTTTTTCGGCTTTATAACCGCTAATGAGCATTTGCATGGCTTTCTTTGCAATTGCAGGCGACATGGGGGCACCACCGTCATTTACCTCGGCAAAGGCTTCCATCATACGTGGCAAAACTTCATCCTTGAGTAGATAGCCACTGGCTCCTGACTTTATTGCATTAAATATATTGGCTTCATTGTCAAAAACCGTGAGCATGATTATTTTTATGGACTCATAAAGGCTTTTAATTCTGAAAGTAGCCTCCATGCCGTTCATTCCGGGCATTTCAATGTCCATTAGTATTATTGCCGGGTGATTATTATGTTTTGCCAGCCATTGCAATGCCTCTCTACCCCCGCAGGCAATAAAGCATATTTCTACCATATCGGTAAGCAATAGCTTTTCGGCAATTTGCATGGCTATACCTTCATTATCATCAACAATGCCTATTTGATATTTCATATGCCTGAGTAAAGGAATAAGTTTGAAAAAATGTTGGCGCAATTTGGGTTAAATACTTTTACTGTGCAATTCGCCTTTTTGCTAATTTTTCAACCATTTTACTGGTAAAATATCTCTATCACCACCTCTGTTCCGGTATTTTCGGCTGATACCAGGTTTATTACTGCTTCCATTTCTTGTGCCCTGGCAACCATGGTTCTGGTGCCCTGCCCTTTTGATACAGTTTGGTCAAATCCCTTGCCATTGTCTTTGATACTGATTTTGATATGGTTTTGTTCTACCATGAAATTAATGGTTAGTTCGGAAGCTCCAGAATGTTTGATTACATTATGAACAGCCTCTTGCATTATCCGGAAAAGGTTTAGGCTTTTTAGAGGGTCAAGTATTATATCATGATTTACCTGATTGCTTAGGGTAGTTTTGATTGCAGGAAAAGCATCCATTATTTTGTTCAGCCACTTTTCAAACCGGGACAGGAGTACAGAGGTAGCTACGCTTTCACTGTTTAAGGCCCAAATGGCATCCCTCAATTGCTGCATGCTTTCCCTGGCAGATTGCTGCATATTTTCAATCTTGTCTTTGAGCAGGCCTGTGTCCTTTTTTTGCAATAAAATTCCCGATGATTCAAGACCGGTAATAAGGTAGGTAAGCTGGCTGCCCACATTATCGTGCAACTCTCGTGAAATCCTCAACCGCTCCCTCGAAATTTTTTGTTCATCTTCCAGTTTTTTGAGCCGCCATTTCAGGTTTTGGTGGGAGAAGAAACGAACAATTAGGATTAATAAAGCCAATCCGCAAAAAACAAGAATCACCCTGAACCAGAATGTTTCCCAAAAATGAGGAATTGCATCTACTTGTATTTCTAATGGCCTTACCCAAACAACACCTTGTGCATCTGTGGCCTTGACTCTTAGGTTATATTTTCCAGGGGGGACATAGTTATAATGGATATGCCATTCGCCCTTCGACATAGTGCGCCATTCTTCATCCACACCTTCAAGTTTATAGTCAACTTTCCAGTCAAGGTAGCCTGAATATCCAGTTATGGTAATATTGGCATCCAGGGCATGCTGGCCTTTTTGTAAGGTTATTTCTCTGGTAATTAAATTTCCACCCATGCAAAGCAAGCGGGCAGTATCATGAAACTGGTTGGGTATGTTTTTCGCACCCATTAGCACCAGACCCTTCGAGCCTGCGCCTAGTAATATTTGTTTATCGTGATAAAGGGCATATTGGTTAAAATCAACAATAGGCATGCCATTGCTGGTATTTAGTAATTGTGATGTTCCGTTTTGGGTATTATAAAGGCACATCCCCTTCGAGGTAGTAAAAAGGATATGGTTGTTATCAATGCCCTCTATGCAATAAACAATAGCAAGATTACCAACCAGAGGCACCTGCATGAAGGTGTCCTTAGCTGTAAGTTTATAAACTCCGGCTCCCATTGTTGCCACATAAATACTCCCATTTATCTGTTTTACATCTAGTATAATATTGTTTCCTAATCCATCGTTATGCCCTGGTGACTTACCTCCATAGTTCTTTATCAACTTAATATTTGGATCAGTTTTGGCGATTCCTGTACCAGTGCCAAACCAATATTGTTGCTTATCGTCTCGGCACATGCCATAAACAGGGAACCTGAATAAGGCATTTGCCAGATGCCCATCGATAGAATCATATCTTTTGATGTCTGTAAGTTTTATGTTTTTCCTGTCAAAACTATAGAGACCACCGGGCCCATAAAAAAGAAAACTATCCTCATTAATTCTAAAGGCACTCATTACATTTCTGGGTAAGCCTAATTTGTTGAATTCTGTAAACGGTTTGAATTCATAAGTATGGGTATTGAAAAACCATGTACCCTGGCCATTGGTTGTAAGCAATAGCATGTTCTCAGTCCACTTTATAAATTCTAATACTTCGAAAATGGGCTGGTCCTTAGGTTTGATATTGGGTTGGAACTTTATAAGGTTATTTTGATATTGAAGGGCACATAGTCCGCTTTCCGAACTGGTAAATATTCTTGAATTAGCACTATCATGATACATACGCCACAAACGTGAGCCACCTATTAAAGACCCTGGAAGGAAATGTATAGAATCAGAAACAATAGGTAATACGCTTAATCCGGTTCCCTGTTCAAATACCCATAAGTTGCTTTTTCTGTCAGTAAACGTTTTTGTAATGAGGTTGGTTTTTATGCTCCATACATTTTTTTCGTCATGCTCAAAATGGGTCAGAAAAGTGTCTTTTATGTTCTTAAGCATATACAGGCCATCCGGTAAATGAATCATTATACTGCCATTGTCCAAGACACTAATGTGTGTTATTGCCGACTTTAATTGCCAATCCCGCTTAATATTCAAATGTGTTAAACCATTGGTTTTTATATCGAAAAAAGATAGGCCGTCCTCAGCCAGAAGTATCAGCCCATTAGATTGGGAGATATACCCCATGTCTTTAATTAAAGAGGTGGTGAAAATTTGTTTTATGCTGGTGTCGATAATCTGGATAAGCCTGCTGTTGTTTTGAATTGCAAATAGATCACCTTTATTACCTGGTATTAATTTGTTTATAGAATTGGCCATTTCGAAATGAAACAGCTGCACAAGGCTCGTATCCTTAATGGTATAAGCAAAGAAGTTGTTAGCACGGGAAATATATAGCCGGTTAACCGATGCATCTAGTTCCATTAGGGAAATATTAGTACGGAGTGTGCTGAAATTTGGTACACATATCCTTCCGGTCGTAGGGGAGTAGTTATAAATGTGACTACGTGTCCCAACCCAGAGCAGGCCGGCCTTGTCCCATTTAATATTATTTACATAGGGGTTAATGCCTTTTTGCACCCTATTGGGCACAATTATCTGTTCAAAATTCCGTCCGTCGAATACCTCTACACCTTCCTGGGTGCCAAAATATATAAGGCCGGAGGTGTCGTCTGTAATACTTGTCACATTTGAGTAGGACATACCACTAGTATTAATGTGCCGCCATACCTGCAATTGCCCCAAAGCAGGGCTATTGGTTGCAGTTATGATCAACAGCAACCAGATAATTAAAGCCGGTATTTTTCTTATTTCGGGCATTTATTCATATCAATAATAATCAATTTCGGTGATTATGCTATGGTTTTTTGTGAAATCGTAATGTTTTCAAAACTAACTGAGCACACTATGCAGCTGTCTTTTAAATGGTTGTAAAGCATCTGTCCTATTTACCTGGAATATTTACTCCACTAAAAGGTGGGTGCACTAATTTTAGCAATTGCCAAAATAAGTAAAATAAATTTGAAATACAAAATAAATAATACTAACATATTTCAATGTAAAAATATAAATATCTAAAAAAATACTGATTTCTCTATTGATTTTTGAAAGGGTTTTGTATTATTGTACAAACTAAATATCAATAATATGGTCACCGAAGAAAAGTACAGAATTCACCCCTCAATAGGGGTAGGGCGACTTGGAAACAGTCCCGATTCATTCTACTTGGCTCCAGAAACAATTGGGGGATTACCAATAGAAGCAGATGAAAATAATTGTCCCAGGGTTGAGAATGGGAAACCAGTTTATGTAAAAAGATTTAAAGATCCTAAAGGCCAGATTAGAAGGCAGGCTGCTACCTTTAAAGTTTACAAAACAATCCCTGGTACTAATAATGAAGTTGTAGTTGATTTAAGAGACGAGTCCATTGACAGGATAGAATGGACAGTGCATGTGGCTAATAAAAAGGCTGCATGGTGGAATTTTGTTCCATTACTAGGCAATTTAATGTTTGGTGAAATGAATAGCTATGAAACCTGGCGTGATACTGATAACTTACCTAAGGATTGGAATCTGCCAACAAATGCCTGGACCGGTCTGCCATGGATAGACTTCCGTAATAGTAGTGTTACAGGTCTTGATAATCGTAGGCAACTAATAATTGACCCTGGGCCAAGAACAATTTCAGGATCTGTAGCTACCCCACAAAATTTCGATAAGAACTGTCCTGGATACAAATTTGTCTCTTTCCCAACAGCCGAAGTTAGCCAGGGGCATTCCATTGAAACTTTAGGAGAAGCAAGGACTGATAAATATGGTAATTTATTAGTACTAGGTGGGTATGGATATGCAGGTGGTAGTGAAACAATTACCGGATTTGGTGGTGGTGATACATGGCATGATGATATTGCTGATGGACCAGTAACTGCTACAATCTACTTTAAAGATCCAGCCATGCAACCTATAAAATTAGATGCATGGTATGTATCGGGCTCTCCAAAATACGCTCCTGAGTTAGTGAATATCTCAACATGGGATGATGTTATTATTGATGAGTCAATAAAATATAAAAATGTGCTACCTGATGTATATGATGCAACAAGATGGCCCGATACTGAAGGATGGAATCCTGATTATAAAGTAAATTACGATAAGGATATCCAACCTTTCCTCGATCGTATTGCAGATTACCAATGGGTAGCCACAGTACCATCAATGACCGCTTTTATCCGTCCAGCTTTTGATACCCATGATAATTCTGATGCAAACAAGGAACAGCGCCAGGCATTTTTGCGCTTTTTTAGGAAACCCTCAAAAATAAGGCAGGCAACCGAAAAAGCCCCTGCAGGTTTTGAAGATGGAGGGATTGAAGGTGGCCAAAACCAACAATTATTTAGTGGCCATAATGATTTGCACCGTGCCGATGGCGTCCCGCTTATGCCACTTAATAGCGGTACTAACTCAGTAAGGAATAATGTTATTGATAAATTCTCAACACTTACCGATACACAATACTATTGTTTGAAACAATGGGCTGATGGTAAATTTAATAAGGATTCACCTGGTGTTACAATTCCGGGTATACATCCATTAGATAAAGCCTCAGTAGGTAACTGTGTAGGTGAACCAATGTGCCCTGGTATAGAAGTTACGTGGAGTGTTAGGAACCCGGTAATTTATAGTGCCCCTTACCAGATTCTTAGCGCATTTGATGAACAACATTATTATGAAAATGGACTTAATCCATACAGGGATGAGTGCCAGCCTTATGTAGACCCTTTAGCATCAAAAGGTTGTGAACCAGGTGATCTCACAAAAAGAATGGCAATACCATGGCAAGCAGATTTTTATGATTGCTCTGTGCAGATGATTAATTTCGTTGATCCAAATGTTGTCAAAGACAACCTTTCCGGTATACCCACACCCCCTACATACTATGCTTATTGGTGGCCACCACAGGCTCCTTGGAATGTAATCAGTGGCAATACTTCATTACACGACCAAAAGGTAGATGGTATACCCGCTGGCATGCAGGTGATGTATAGCAGGGGCGTTAATAGCTTCACACAAATGATTACTGCCTGGAAATACCTGGGCTTCATAGTAAATCAAAACCAGGATGAGAAATTTGGACGCCAATACCCTTATTTTACAGAAAAAGAAAGGAACCTTGATAGGTTTACTGCTGTAAGTGTGGGTGTAGGTAATGTATCTAGTTTCATAACAGGCGATGATAGCAATTATCTTCCTGCATGGTTCCTTAAAGATGAAGATCCTAAACCGGTCAACGAACCTGAAATGGAAACTGAAAGAGGTGGTTTATTATCAGGTGGTATGAAGTCAATGCTTAGGGCATACCATGCTAAACCAAATTTACCAGTTAAAAACACAAACCGCAGGCGTTTTGGTCATTAAAAATAACAGAATGACAGAAAATTTTGATGTAGTAATTATTGGCGGCGGCCCGGCAGGGGCCGCCGCTGCAATTACATTAGGCCGGTATACGAAGTTAAAAGTAGCCATTATTGAAAAGGCTGAATTTGATGATTATAGGGCAGGTGAGTCAGTCTCTCCCTCCATTTTCACTATGCTCGCCTATCTTGGTATCGAAAGGCCACAATTAGAAAATGTGCATTTGCCTTCCTATGCCCATGCTGCTGCTTGGGGTAGTACCGAACTGATTGTAAGAGACTTGCTATTCACCGGACAAGGCAATGGCTTGCACCTGGACAGGCAAAAATTTGACACACTATTATTGACCGAAGCGACAAACCGGGGTGTAATAGTTTATCAGCCTGCGAGTCTGGTTGAAATTAATCATGATGGTGATTGGCAGATTGAAATAATTACTAATGGCAACGAATTGTTACTGAATTCAAGATACCTGATAGATTGCTCGGGTAAAATTGCTGTTATTGTTAAGATGAAGCAATGCCGTGTGCATAAAGAGGATAGCCTTATTGGTTTGTATGCCTATTATAATGTTCCTGATGGCCTGGTTTTGGAACAAAAAACAGTATTGGAAACAACCTTGAATGGATGGTATTATATGACCCCATTGCCAGGCAAAAAAGTGGCTATTGCTTTCATAACTGATGCCGATATCCTAAAGGGTTTGGATTTGAATAACCCTGATTCCTGGTTAAGCCATGGGATGGGTACCCTGCATATAGCCCAGACCCTGAGGCATTTAAATACACCTTTGGCTTTTAAGCATTATGCAATTCATAGCAGGGTTGCATTATTACCTGTAAAAGATAACTGGACAGCAGCCGGTGATGCGGCTACGTGTTACGACCCTATTTCATCTATGGGGATTGGGAATGCAATAAGCTCAGGTATAACCAGTGCGAGGGTGGCTGAAGGGTTTTTTAATGGTAATTTTGAAGTTGCCCAGTCCTATTCGAGATCCTTGCTGGATCATTTCGAGACCTATTTAAAAATGAGACATGGTTTCTATACTGCCGAAAACCGCTGGCCAGATTCTCTATTTTGGCAAAGAAGATCTAAAAATCCGCTGGAGCGATAGTCAAAGAGCCAATTAATTTGTTACAGCCATCAGGGCTTATTTATAAGCAAAATAATAAGCCGCCCAAAATAATTATCTTTGCACCCAGATAATAAATAGCTTATGAAACTGGAAGATTTACTGGCTGAAAGAAGTGGTAAAAAATGCGAATTATGCGAATCTGTAACCAACCTCAAACCATATGAGGTAGCTGGGCAGGACTACTATAATGAAGATAATACTATTCTGATTTGTAGTAAATGCGAAGCGCAAATAGAGAAAAAAGAAGAACTGGATAGCAAACACTGGAGCTGCCTTACCACAAGTATGTGGAGCGAGGTGCCAGGTGTGCAGGTGGTAAGTTGGCGCATGCTCAACAGGTTGAAGAACGAAAGCTGGGCAATGGAAAGCCTGGATATGATGTATCTGGATGACGACCGCAAATCCTGGGCCGAAAGTACCGGTGACCATGATAATGACAGCGCAGTAGACCTACACAAAGATAGCAACGGTACAGTGCTACAATCGGGTGATACCGTCGTGCTGACAAAATCATTGGACGTAAAAGGCACCACCCTCAATGCAAAACTGGGTACAGTGGTTAAAAATATACGCCTGGTTGAAAACAATACAGAGCAGATAGAAGGTAAAATAGAAGGCCAGGTAATTGTTATACTTACTAAGTATGTAAGGAAGCACGGGGCTTAATAAACAGTAGGAATTTTACATTTTCCCAATAATATTTAAAGCGAAACTAAAGAGGCTAATAGCCTCTTTAGTTTCGCTTACCCTTTTTAATAACTCCCGATTAAAAAATCTTGAAACTTTTTACGATTTCCCTAACATTTCCTTCCCAACACTCGTCTATTCCTATAGCCAACATTGTGGAGTACAGCAGCTTAGCTATTTGTAATCAATAATTGAGGCTGAAAATACCCTTAGAAAAATATCCAATAACCTAAAAAAAACCGAAAAAATGAAAAAGTACCTCCTTGTTTTAATTTGCTTTTTAGCAACCTTTAGCGTTAAGGCACAAACGTATACCGGCACACATGGTCATCTTTCTGTCACCTTAGCCGATACAATGACCCATGATTCAATAACTTGCAGTGGGTGGTATTATGTTAATTACAATATCGCCATAGATAGCTCATTTATAGGAGATTCAGTAAATATAGTAGACACTAGTTTCGGTATTCTAATGAGGACTTATTACAATGCAACTGGTGCCTCTCCATGGATATTTACTGCCACTGTTTGGAATGAGGGTTTTTCTGATATAATAACTCCAATTGGTGGGGGATATGCTCATTTTACAGGTATTCCTACAAAAGTTACCTGTTTAATTGATACTCTTTGGGATATTACACCTATGGATAGCTTTTTGATTTCAAATCCCTGCTTATGGAGTATTGTGCATGGGCGTGCATATATTGACAATGACTCAAATTGTATTTTTAGCACCGGAGATTATGGTTTAGAAGGATTAGATATAAAATTTGTTGAATATGTCACTAGTTCAGTTGATAGTTTATCAGGGGCTGGTTATGGAACATATACTGGTGGTTATTATGATTACAATGTCCAGGTTTCATGGATGTGGAATTACGTAGTTTCTTTACCATCATATTACTCTTTCATTTTTCACACATCGCCTTGTTTCACCAGTATGACTTACAACTTTACCACCGCACCTATCGATACTGCCGATTTTCCAGTGCGTTGTACCCACATGATAGATGTGGAATGTGGTATTATGCCCCCAGGCAGGATACGACTGCACAGGGATTTTTATCTCGATCCCTTTGTTAATAATACAGGTTGTGATGCAGCATCCGGAACTATGACACTGGTATTGGACAGCAGGGTAAATTACAACTCCACCCTAAGTGTTCATCCAGCCGATACGGTTCGTGGTGATACCCTTATATGGAATTATTCTGGTCTATCTAATTTGTCTTCCGGTTCTTATTGGAACAGCTTTATTTCGAATGTTTATCTTTCCCTCGATTCTACAGTTGTAGTTGGCGATACCTTATGCTTTAGGGTGTATACCAATGTTCCTGCTGCCGATATTAATGCGACAAATAATGATTATTCTATTTGTGTACCCGTAGTATATTCCTACGACCCCAATAGTAAAGAAGTAAGCCCTGCAGGAAATATTTCCAGTCATGGTGATACACTAACCTATACTATAAATTTCCAAAACACAGGGTCTGCTGAGGCTCAAAATATACGAATAGTAGACACTTTGGATAGTAGGTTTAATATGAGTTCGCTCAAAGTATTAAGTGCTAGCCATGCTATGATGCCAAAATGGTTGGCTTCAAATGTGGTAGAGTTCGACTTCGATAATATTAACCTGCCCGATAGTACATCTAATGAGCCTGGTAGCCACGGAGTGGTTCAGTTTAGTATCGCATTGAATCCTGGTACTACTATAGGAACACAAATCAAAAACAAGGGCTATATCTATTTCGACCTTAATCCACCAGTTCTAACTAATACTACAGTGAATACGGTAACCATGCTCACTTTGGCTACAAAGCCACCAGTAATTATACCGGTTAAGATTTATCCAAACCCTGCAACAGACAAGATAACTGTAGAAAACCTGAACGGCGGCCAGATTTCGATATTGAATATGAATGGCAGCATTGTTTATAGCCAGGAGGTAAGCAACCAGAAAACTGAAATAAACGTCAGCAATCTACCAGACGGAATCTATATCATAAAAACAGTAAGCAAGGATGCCACCTCTACTATTAAGTTTACAAAACAGTAAGAGCGGTTACAAATAAAAGTAAAAAGGGTTTCTGACTTGTAGTTTGGGACCCTTTTTACTTTTAATATCTGTATCTCTTTTGATTGAGGTAAAACCCAGGTGTATTGAAAAAGCTATCACTCATTATTAAATAAGTTTAAAAAAATATTTTTTAAAATTCCCCTAACGTTTTCTCTTTTTTACCCGTCTATATATGCACAGGCACTTTTTTCTTTCCTTGTTTTCAGGGAGGTTTATGTGCTTAAAACATTATTTAACCTTAAAAAACTAAAAAAAATGAAAAAGTACCTACTTGCTTTAATTTGCTTTCTGGCTGCTTTTGGGGTAAAGGCACAAACTTTCTCAAGCACGCATATTACAGTTACAACTGCCGATACAATGTATCATGATTCTACCACTTGTATGGGTATGTGGAGATTAGATTACCATATTACTATTGATAGTTCATTTATGGGAGATTCTGTGAGAATTGTAGATACAACATATAATTATCTTCTTGGGACTTTTTACAATACAACCGGTGCCTCTCCCTGGGTTTTTACTGCAACTGTTGATAATGGTGGCAGTTATGATATGTATGTGCTGCGAGGTGGTCATATGTATTTTAGTGCTTTAACTACCAAAGTTACCTGCTCTATTGATACTTTATATGGTATTACAGCATCTGATAGTCTATTAGTAAACGACCCATGCGATTGGAGTTATGTTTCGGGGCATGCTTATGTTGATAATGATTCCAATTGCATATTAAGTTCGGGAGATGCATATTTGCAAGGCTTGCCCATTAATTATGTTGAATATCTTACCAGCCCTGTTGACAGTTTAAACTGGGGTGGTTTGCCAACTGATACATTTGGATATTATAGCTATACAGTACAGGTTTCATGGATGCGGAACTATGTAGTTTCTTTGCCCTCCTACTGTTCTTTTATTTTCCCTCCATCCCCTTGTCATACCAGTTCTACTTATACACTATCTGTAACTCCTTATGATACTGCCGATTTCCCTGTACGTTGTTCCAGCCTGCTCGATGTGCAATGTGGTGCCTTATCTTCTGAAAAGATACGCCTGCACAGGGATTTTTATCTGGAACCCTATGTAAGTAATACTGGTTGTGTATCAGCTTCGGGTACTATGACTTTGGTTCTGGATAGCCGGGTAATTTACGATTCTGCCCTGAGTACATTGCCCGCTGATACTGTGCGTGGCGATACCCTGATTTGGAATTATGCCCACTTATCAAGCGTGTCATCAGGTGCTTATTGGAACAGCTTTTTATCTAGTGTATACCTTTCTTTAGACAGTACACTTAGAGCAGGTGATACCCTTTGCTTTAGGGTATATACCAATGTGCCTACTTATGATGTAAACCCTGCAAATAATGATTATAGCTTTTGCTTACCTGTGGTTTATTCATTCGACCCAAATAGCAAGGATGTGAGCCCGGCTGGACCTATCACCTCCAGAGGCGATACCCTCACCTATACCATCCACTTCCAGAATACGGGTAGCGACGTAGCTGAAAATATAAGGGTAGTAGATACCCTGGATAGTAGGTTTAATATGAGTTCATTAAAAATATTGGCTACCAGCCACCAGATGACCCCAAAATGGTTAGCATCAAATGTGGTGGAGTTCGATTATAATAATATCAACCTGCCCGATAGTACTACTAACGAACCAGCTAGTCATGGTGTGGTAAAGTTCAGTATTGCCCTCCAGCCCGGTATTCCTTATGGCACACAGATTAAGAATACAGGATATATTTATTTCGACCTTAATAGCCCTGTTATAACCAATACTGCAACCAATACCATTACAAGGCCAGCTAGTATCACCAATGTATCTGCCAGTTTACCAGTAAAAATCTACCCTAACCCGGCTACTGATTTGATTTATGTTGAAAACCTTGCTGGTGGTGAACTATCAATAATCAGCATGAATGGCAGTATGGTAATGAGCAGGAATATTGACGCCAATAAAACATCTATTGATGTGAGCAGCCTTGCCGATGGGGTATACATTATTAAAACGGTAAACAATAATGCTACCTCTACAATTAAGTTTACTAAACAGTAGGATAGCATACTCTTAAATGAAAAGGGTTCCAGGCTTTGCTGTTTGGGACCCTTTTTTCTTTTTAATGAGGATGTGTTCTACTGCCCATATTGCTTCACTATACCCTTCATCTCATTAAGTTTCATCAAGGCTTCTATTGGTGTTAGGGTATTAATATCAGTAGCTTCCAGTAATTGCTTTATTCTGCGGATATCTTCGGTTACCCCATCAAAAATATTGAGCTGGTAATTAGTGGTTTGCTTTATGTTTTTTACTTTTT
>CANGSR010000113.1 GCA_947456055.1 Chitinophagaceae bacterium | reverse complement strand
GGTTTACTTAGTTCATTCCATTTTTTTATTGCACTATCTCCGCTTTCGAAATAGGTAACCGGCATAATGGTATCGCTTAGCTGCCAAAGAGGGTCGGTAGAAAGGTGATTGAGCCTGTAATTTTCAGGGTCTGGCATGAAATAGCTGGGCTTGTAAACGAACTTAAACACATAATGCTTAGGGTAGCCCAGCTTGCCCTTGAAAATTTTATTCAAAAAAGTACGCAATTTATTGTTGGCAGGCACCAATCCACCGGCACCCCAGGTAGGGTCGGCTAGTTCCCAGTTGCCATTAATCATTACTGCACTCCAGGCATGGCGGGGTATATACACCTTATCGCCATTGTCGAACATCCAGTCCTTGGCATAACCATCAATGGTCATAGCCTTTAAGCCGGCCTCACGGCACATTTCGGTGAAAAGCAGTGAATAACCGCCACATACCCCTTTGCGGTCTTTAAGTACCTTATCTATCTTGGGCTGTTTTACTACACCTTTGCTGATGGCCTTAACATCGTATTTGATATTATGGGTAATCCAGTTGTAGATTGCGTTTGCCTTTGCTTTATCTCCATGTAGGTCGTCGCATAGGTAGTGGGCAAGGTCACGATAGTCACGGCACATGTCTTTGGGTGCATCAATACCTACAAGGGTATCGGTTTGGGCAAAGGATACGGCATGAACTACTAAGATAATAAGACTGGAAAGTATAAATTTACGCATGGAATTATGTGTATAGGTAAATGTGATTTAATGAACCTGTGAAAGTAATTATTTTCGCTAAAATGATATAATGCAAACAGGTATTTGAGTGAGTTTTTAATGATATTTTTATTAATTGTTTGGGTAAAGTAATGGTATTATGTTGAAAATAGTAAAAGGTGGGATAAAGGATATACAAGTGATTAGGAAGATAACACATGAAGTGTGGCCGTCAACTTATTACCCTATAGTAGGGGAGGTGCAGGTGAATTATATGCTCGACCAGTTTTACTCGCCTGCCTCGCTCGAAGCCCAAATGACCACTGGTGGTAATGAATTTCTTATTTGTCTGGATGATGATAAGCCTGTTGGTTTTGCTGCTTTCTCGGAAGTGGAACCAAAGGTTTTTAAACTGCATAAATTATATATACTTACTACTGTGCAGGGCAGGGGTATAGGTAAATTGCTGGTAGATCATATATGCAATGATTTGAAAAACAGGGGCGGCAGGGAATTGAAGCTTAATGTAAACAGGTATAATAGCCCTGCCATAGGGTTTTATAAAAAGATGGGTTTTGTAGAAACCGGGGTGGAGGATATAGAAATAGGGAATGGCTACTTTATGAATGATTATGTGTTTAGCAGGGAGCTGTGAGATAACGGTGATTGCAATATGAATGCAAAGTAAGATAGTCTTTTATAAATAAAGGCCTGGATACAAACGTACCCAGGCCTTTTCAATTATGGTTATAAAGACTATTCTATTTCAAAGCGTTGTACTATATTTTCGCCTTCACCATGTAATTGCACAATGTAGATACCATGGGGGAGGTTTTGGTTGATGGCTAAATTAATGTGGTTGTTTTGTGGTGCAATTAAGGTTGAATAAATATTGCGGCCCAGCACATCGGTTATGGTAATTGTGTAATTGCCATTTGATTGAGTGTTACCTTCTAATGTGAATTGGCCATTATTAGGGTTAGGAAAAATAGAGAAAAGGGAGTCCGAAGTAACTACGTTATTGGTCGATAAGGATGTATTGGGTATTTTACGAACTACAGAGTTGCTGTCATCTGCAATGAAAATATTGCCATGAGTGTCAATGGCTAGTCCGCCTGGCCCCCAGAATTTGGCTGCGATTGCTGCAAAACCATCGCCACTATAACCGGTTATTCCGCAACCGGCAATAGTGGTAATAACACCCGTAGTGCTAATCTTCCTGATGCGCTCATTACCCTGGTCGGCAACGTAAAGATTGCCTGCTGCATCAAATTTTATATCCCTCGGTCCACTAAAGGTAGCAGCAGTTGCTGGCCCACCATCACCCAGTCCACCTGTTCCTTGTCCATAAGCTGTAGTAATAATTCCTGCAGTATTTACTTTGCGAATGACATTTGGTTGTAATGTATATTGGTTCCAGCCATCAGCAATATACATATTTCCAGCCGCATCGAATGCTATTGCTGATATACCTTCTGATAAAGATGCATTGGTAGCGGCAAAGCCATCACCAGAGTAGGCTACTGTGCCATTGCCTGCAACAGTAGAGATAATACCTGCTGAATTCACCTTACGTATACTTGCATGGTAAGAATCGCAGATGTATAAATTGCCTGCTGCGTCGAAAGCTATTCCCGTTGGCTGGCCTACTGATGCCGATGTAGCAGGTATGCCATCGCCAACACCTGTGTAACCCCCATTGCCGGCAACAGTACTAATGATGCCTGAAGTATTGATTTTGCGAATCTTATTATCTCCGGAAAAAAAGATATTTCCTGCAGCATCAAGAGCAATAGACCTTGGTTCGCCAATATACGCTGCTGTCGCAGCAATACCATCGGTAGTGAGTCCTAATCCCATACCAGCGCCGGCAATTGTGGAGATAATACCCGAAGTATTGACTTTGCGAATTTGTGAGCTATACCTGTCGGCAATATAAATATTACCGGTTGCGTCGACTGCAACGGCTTGGGTTTGTGCAAATTCGGCTGCAGTTGCAGCTCCTCCATCGCCATAACCCGCTGTACTACTTGTAGTGCCATTTCCGGCAACTGTATAGATGTTTTGGGCTTTCGAATGGAAACTGCCTAATAAGGTTATAGCGGTGATAAACAATGAGTAAAATTTCTTTTTCATATGGAAACTGCCTAATAAGGTTATAGCGGTGATAAACAATGAGTAAAATTTCTTTTTCATAAAAATACGTTTGGTTTGTTAGCATATAAGACGCCTTGCCTGTATAAAAGGTTGGGCAATTAATGCATTATATCTCGTAGGTAAATGATTGTGTACTAGGTTTTTCAATTATAAATTTAGTTTTCAGTGAGGCTAATTTACTGTTGATTAATGTTATTTTTTTGATTTTTAGGAGAATACAGGATATTTCATTTTAATGAACTACTTACCAGGCTATCGGATTTGTTAACAAAAGGCTATATTATAACATTAATAGGCTTATAGAGATAGCTGATACTATGGAAACGTTTTTTGTAAAAATAGTTTCCGTAGTTTTGCCCCTCGAAAAATAACGCATTTATAAGCATGGAGCCATTGGCAAAAATATTGAGTGTATCTGCTGAATTGTTTGGACAATATGGGTTCAAATCAATTACTATGGATGATATTGCCCGCAGGGCCGGTATCTCTAAGAAGACACTCTACATGCATTTTGCCAATAAGAATGAGGTGGTGAATGAATCTGTGGTTTGGTACAAGGACCAAATGACAGAAAGTTGCGGGGATGTAATGAAAAATGCTGCTAATGCAGTGGAAGCGACGGTAATTATGCTGTCGTTTTTTGATACGATGAACAGGCGGATTAATCCGATGGCTATGTTCGAACTACAGCGTTTTTTCCCTGAAGCTTATAAAACTTTTAGGGAAAAGATTCAGGACAGGGATGTAGCCATGATAAGGGAGAACATCCTGCAGGGTATAAAGGAAGGTTTGTACAGGGAGAATATTAATGCCGATTTATTGGCAAAATACAGACTGGAAACCTCACTACTAATACTGCAGCCCAACCTGCTGGTAAACGATAGAAACGACCTGATGACGGTGGCACTGGAAATAGGGGAGCATTTTCTTTATGGTATCATGAATGAAAAGGGCGAAAAATTATACAGGGAATACAAAGAAAAATATTTAAAGCAATCAACCAATATATGAAGCGGATTTTAGTCGCCATAGTAAGTTTAGTTTTTATTTTACCCGGGGCAGGTGCGCAGGATGTGACGCCACTAAGCCTGAAAGACTGCATGGATTATGCCATGAAGCATAATTACTCTGTGAAGAATGCACAAATAGACGTATTAATCCAGCAGGCCCAGAATAACCAGACACTTTCTGCCTCAATGCCGCATGTAAATGGTAAGGTAGATATTACTGATTTTGACATTGCCCAGAAATCATTTATTGAGTCAGGAACATTTCCTATTCCTGGCAAAACCCCTGTAAAAGGGGAAGTTGATGCATTTTCGCTAAGTATCCCATGGACTTCATCCGCAAGTTTTACTGCGTCTCAATTGATATTTGATGGAAGTGTTTTTGTTGCAGTAAAAGCACGAAATAGTGTTTTAGAACTTGCAAGGCTTAATGGAAAAATTACTGAGGAGACAGTTTGCTATAATGTTTTTAAAGCATATAATTCATTAGTGATTGCTTATCGTCAGTACGATATAATTAAAAAATCACTTGTTTTTGCCCGTAGCATGCAGCATGATGCTGAAGTTTTAAAGGAAAGTGGTTTTGCCGAAAAATTAGATGTGGATAGGGGAAATGTTCAAATTAATAATCTGGCAACAGATAGCATGCGCATTGCCAATATGCTGGATGTATCAGAACAAATATTGAAATTTCAGATTGGTATGGAACTCAATAAGCGCATAGTGTTAACAGATACAGCTGTGAATGATAGAAAACAAACTACAATGGCATTGGTGAATGAGCCTGAACATTATGAAAATGTACTTACTTATAATCAGCTGAAGTTAGCCCTCAAGCTAAATGAGTATAATTTGAACAGGTATCAAATGTCAGCACTCCCAACCCTTTCTGCTTTTTGGTCATTTGGTTATAATAACGGTTATATGAAATTTAAGCAACTGACTTTGAATAATTGGTTGCCCAGTAGTATAATTGGAGTTTCAATGTCTGTGCCCATCTTCAATGGTTTCATGAGGAAGAATCAGGTTACAGAGGCTAAACTGAACATTGAAAAAACAAAGAATAATATTGAAGCAGTAAAACAGGGTATTGATTTTCAGGTATCTACTTCTCGTACCAACTTAAAGAATGCTATACTGCAAACACAAAGCCAACATAGGAATCTTGACCTGTCGAATGATGTGCTGGAACTAGCCCAAAAGAAATATAAGGCAGGTGTAGGTAGTAGCATGGAGGTTACCCAGGCACAAACAGAAATGCTCAGGGCACAGAATAATTACTTCAGCGCATTACTTGATATTATTAATGCCGAGGCTGACCTTAAGAAAGCATTGGGCCTAATGAAGCCATAAACAAGTATTGAAACATATTTTAGAAATCAAACTCGAATTTAAATTTTACAATAAATGAAACGCTTAATTTATTTGCTATTACCGGTAGTCGTATTTGCATCATGTGGTGAAGCTAAAAAAGACCCCGCCGCAGAATTGGTAAAGCTGAAAAAAGAAAGGGCAGACCTTGATGCCAAAATAGCCAAACTTGAGTCTGGTAAAAAAGATTCAGTAAAGGTGTCGCCTGTTTCGGTGTATACTGTAGAGGTAAAGAAATTCAATGCATTTATAGAAGTGCATTCCATGATAAATGGTGATGAAGATGTATTGGCTGTTCCTCAGGGAATGGGAACTGTAAATTCATTATCAGTTCGCACTGGTGATAGGGTTAATAAAGGGCAGATATTAGCAACTCTTGATGCTAATATTGTGGAAAAGCAGATTGACGGACTTTCCCCTCAACTTTCATTAACCAAATCACTTTATGAAAAGCAGCAGAACCTGTTCTCACAGAATATTGGTACTGAGGTTCAGTTAATGAGTGCCAAAGCCCAGTATGAGGGTGTTCAAAAGCAGATAGAAGCTCTAAAGGCTCAGCGAGACCTATATAGGATAGTTGCACCAATAAGTGGTACTGTTGATGCGGTAAACCTAAAGGTGGGCGATTTTGCTTCACCACAGGGCGCGGCAGCTGGTATAGGTGTCAAAATTGTAAGCTATGAAAAACTGAAGGCTGAGGCTAATCTGGGTGAAAATTACCTGGGTAATGTAAAGCAGGGCGACCCGGTAATATTAACAATGCCTGGTAGCACTGATACCATCAAAACTACCCTGTCATTTGTTTCCCATGCTGTAGACCCAACCACAAGGGCATTTAATGTAATGGTGCGCCTTGGTAATAATAACAAGCTGCACCCAAATATGTCTTGCACTATGCAGATAGCCAATTATGAAAATCCAAAAGCAATGGTGGTGCCTGTATCAGTAATACAGAAAACCTCATCAGGCGAAAGGCTGTATATAGCTGATGGTAATAAGGCCAAACTGGTTGCAGTAACTACCGGTAAGATAGCTAATGGCCAGGTCGAAATCCTTTCGGGCCTGAGTGTAGGTGATAAGGTAATCACTGTAGGTTACGAGGCCATGGAAGATGGCCAGTCAATAAGCATACAATAATATTTCTCAATAAAATTTGCATCATTAATCTATTCAGATGAAAGACGTATTCAAAGAATTTAAACCGTCTAGCTGGTCTATCGATAACCGTACTGCTATTTATATCATTACGGTGATGATTACCTTCATAGGCCTTTGGTGTTACATAACCCTGCCCAAGGAGCAATTTCCCGAAATTAAAATACCACAGATAATAGTTCAAACAGTTTATCCTGGTACATCTCCTGAGAATATGGAGAACCTGGTAACCAAGCCTATTGAAAAACAGGTAAAGAACCTTACTGGTGTAAAGAAAGTAACCAGCAACTCTTTTCAGGATTATTCTGTAGTTATTGTTGAGTTTAATACTGACGTAAAGATTGACAAGGCCAAGCAAGATGTAAAAGATGCTGCCGACAAGGCCAAGCAGGACTTGCCTAAAAACCTGCCTTACCAGCCTGAGGTAAAAGATATTGACCTTTCTGAATTACCTATCCTCTCAGTAAATATATCAGGTAACTATGACCTGAATCGCCTGAAAAAATATGCCGATAAGGTAAAAGACAATGTAGAGGCACTGAAAGAAATAAAGAGGGTAGATAGAATTGGTGCATTGGACAGGGAGATACAAATAAATGTAGACTTGTACAAAATGCAGGCTGCAGGTATCACCTTCGATGATATTGACCACTCGGTAGCTGCTGAAAATTTGTCAACCACTGCGGGTGAGGTATCGATGAATAACCAAAAAAGGGTACTGAGTATCAGGAATGAATTTAAATCGGCTAACCAAATCGCCAACCTGATTATAAAGAACCAATTTGGTAATAGTATTTATCTTAAGGACATTGCCCAGGTAATAGACAGTTTCGCAGAGCAGAAAAGCTATGCCCGTCTGGATAATAAGAATGTAATAACCCTGAATGTAATTAAGGCAAAGGGAGCCAATCTTATTGAGGCAAGTGATAAGATAGATGAACTTGTAAAGGAAATGCAGAAAAAAGGCGACCTTCCTAAAGACCTGACCATTGTAACCACTGGTGACCAATCGCAAGCTACAAGAAATACATTGCATGACCTGATTAACACTATTATTATAGGCTTCCTGTTGGTAACCATAATATTAATGTTCTTCATGGGGGTTACCAATGCCTTGTTCGTGGCAATGTCGGTACCATTGTCATGTGCTATAGCCTTTATGATATTGCCATCTATCGGCTTTACGCTGAACATGATTGTGCTTTTCTCCTTCCTATTGGCTCTGGGTATAGTGGTAGATGATGCCATTGTGGTGATTGAAAATACCCATCGTATCTATGATAATGGGAAAATGGATATTAAGCAGGCAGCAAAAATGGCGACAGGGGAGGTGTTTCTTCCCGTATTGTCAGGAACTGCTACTACTTTGATGCCCTTTATTCCGCTTGCCTTCTGGAAGGGTGTGATAGGTAGCTTTATGTTCTTCTTACCTATTACCCTTATCATTACATTGATGGCCTCACTAGCTGTGGCCTATATTATCAACCCTGTATTTGCGGTAAGCTTTATGCAACCAGATGACCATGATGCCATCAAGAAGCCAAAATTTGCTCGCAGGGATAAGGCAATGCTTATAATTTTCGGTTCAGTTGCCGCACTATTATACATGGCAAAATCAATTGGTCTTGCCAACTTTGTGGTATTCATTTACTTGTTTATTATTCTGGAGAAATTCGTATTGGCTAAGTTGATACATATCTTCCAGAATAAGACATGGCCTGCATTTAGGGAGTGGTATACCCGCATGTTGATTCATGCGCTTAAAAGGCCGGGTCTGGTAATGTTAGTTACCATATTATTATTGATTATTTCACCGTTTTTATATGTAGCACGTAACCCTCCTTTTGTTTTCTTCCCATCAGCTGAGCCAAACTTTACCTATGTATACCTTAACCTTCCGGTAGGTACCGACCAGGCTTATACCAGTGAAGTATTAGGTAAGTTGGAGAAAAAAGTAAATGAGGTATTGGGTAATGACCCTGCAACAGGCAAAAGGAATCCCGTAGTGAAATCGGTTATTGCTAATGTTACAGTAGATGCAGTAGACCCTAATGGAGGTGAAATAGGTGACTTCCCAAATAAAGGTAAGATAACCGTGGCCTATGTGGAATATGCCCTTCGTCATGGAGAATCCACTACCAAATACCTTGAGAAAATCAGGGCTGCTGTTAGGTCATATCCTGGAGCAGAGATTACTGTAGACAAGGAAGGTGGCGGACCACCATTACCTAAGCCAATCGTAATTGATATTACAGGTGATAATCTGGACTCATTGGTAAGTACATCTGAAAGGTTGAAACGCTATTTGGCTTCAAAACAGATTCCAGGTGTGGAAGAATTGCGTAGCGATTTTGATGCCCATAAACCAGAGGTAGTATTTGACCTGAACAGGGAGAATATGAACAATGAAAGTATCAATACCTACACTGTGGCTATGAATTTAAGAACAGCCATTTTTGGTAAAGAGATATCCAGGTTCAGGGATGCGAATGATGATTACCCAATAAACCTGCGCCTTATGCAGGCTCAAAGGAGTGATGTAGATGCCATAAGGAATATGCCTATAGTATACAGGGATATGGGTATGGGTGGAAGGATTCGTGTAGTGCCGGTGAGCTCGTTTGCCAATGTGCACTATGGTTCTACCTATGGTGGTATCAAGCGCAAAAACCAGAAACGTATCATTTCTCTTTCATCAAACGTGTTGTCGGGTTTTGTAGAAAATGATGTTGTAGCTGCTGTGCAGCGTGAGATAGATGGTTTTAAATCATCTTCCCTGTTGACCATTAAAATGGGTGGGCAGCAAGAAGAGCAGGCAGAAACTATGGGCTTCCTGGGTAAGGCAATGTTGATTTCTGTGGTATTGATATTCCTTATTTTGATACTCCAGTTCAACTCTCTAAGTCGCACCCTTATTATTATGAGTGAGATTATCTTGAGTATCATAGGTGTAATGTTGGGTTATGCAGCATTTGGCAATACTTTCTCAATGGTAATGAGTGGTATTGGTATCATTGCCCTTGCGGGTATTGTGGTAAGAAACGGTATCTTGCTGGTAGAGTTTATGGATATGATGCTACATGAGGGTATGACCCCTTACGATGCAATAGTAGAAGCCGGACGTACCCGTATGACACCTGTATTGTTGACTGCTACAGCTGCTTGTTTGGGTCTTATTCCATTAGCAGTTGGACTGAATATAGATTTCGGTACCCTGCTTACAGAGCTGAACCCACACATCTTCTTTGGTGGCGATAGTGCTGCATTCTGGTCATCACTAGCCTGGACTATGATTTATGGTTTAAGCTTTGCTACCTTCCTTACCCTGATAGTAGTACCTGTAATGTGCTTATTAAGTTTCAGGTTTAAAGAAAGAGTGAAAAGGTGGGGTAAGAAGTTGAATTTATAATTTGAGTTGAATATTTCAAGGAGAGGATTTAAGGCTTAATAAACCTTAAATCCTCTTTTTCTTTTAAGAATCACATTCTGAAATACCTTCTTTAGTTGAGACACTTATGCTGTCCTATAATTGTTAAGTGGTAATTCACACTTTGTAATCTTGCCTTGTGCTTTTGGCAATACAAACTTTCTATAAAACTAAGTTCTAATTAAAACTACCTTACTCCGCAATCACCTACTACCGCTTTTCTTTTTTAATAATTTCAGGCAACTGCTTTTTGTATTCCTCCACATCCCATTTTAGATCCCATTGTTTTAGATACTCAGCTATTGGTGGCAACCCCACTTTAGCTCTGCGTTTATCTACATTATCAGGGTCTTCTAATGGCGAAACCCATAAGTGACCTTCCTTGTCTTGTCCTATTTGGCTACCATATATTTGCAACTTGCCTTGCCGCAGGGCAACCCTGTCTTCAAGCAAAGCCAATTGAGCACCATTAGCCCTATTATCTTTTACAGCTTCCCGCATCATAGGCAGGTATTTTTCCTGCACCTTAATATCTGAATGCTGTATTACCAGAAAAAGGGTGGAATTACCCTGGCTGCCAATTTCATCCACACCTAGCCATCCATATTTATCCAGTATTTTTTCAATTTTTATCAGGTCAATGGAGTCATTTGTATTAATCTTTTTCCATTGATCTTTCACCTCTTTTGAATTGTAGCCATACTTTTTTTCCAGCTCAGGTAGTTGGTTCCGCCCCTCCTGGTCATTTTTGAAAATGGTATCAAGAATTGCTACCAGGGGTTTATTCAATTTCGATTGAGGAATTTTGTAGTCTTGTATTATTGTTAGCTCCACCCTGCGGTTAAGGGCTTTTTGTTTTTCATTGCTATTTGGGAATAAGGGTTTCATATAGCCATAACCCTTGGTAATCAGTCGGTCCTCATCTATGCCATTGTCAAGCAGGTATTTTTTTATATTCTCCGCCCTTTGCTCCGAAAGAGCAAAATTAGCTTCCGGATTACCTTCCGTATCCGAGTGCCCATCAACATTTAATCTTACCAAAGGGTTTTGTTTCAGATAATAAACCAGGTTTTGCAGGAAGCTAATTTCGCCATTCACGATATCGGCCTTACCAGCTTCAAAGTGAATCTTATGTAGGATGATTTTTTTGTCCTTTATAATCTTGTTGAATTTGCTGATGATTGTATCTGGCTTTTCATACACCACATACAGGGTTAACTTAATATCGGGTTTGATATTTGCATTCTTTACTTGGTGCGGATAGCCAGGCAAGTCAGCATAGGGAAGTGGGTTGCATTTGTGCTCAGCCAGTGCTTTGTTCATTTTATTGTAAGCTAGTTGGTTTGAATTTATATCATCTGATAGTTTCTGGTTCCATGCATCCATTGTCTTTTGATTCTTATATTCAGCTACATATAGCCACCATGCCGGACAATGCTGACTTATTTTCGCACTAATATCATTAATAGATGCTGGGATTTTGTTATTCACCAATGCACTTACATCATATTGAAAATATTTGTTGTAATACCTGAATTCGCCAAAATATTTGAAATTATGCATGGAATGGACTTGCCAGAAATGGGTACTAGAGTAATAATCCCAATCTACCTTGCCCTCCAACATTGCTTTTTGTAAAACAGGTAAATAGGCTTCATGATGTTGCCAGTCGTAGGAAGATACTTTAAAAGCATAGATTGAACCTTCTTTAAGTGTTGGCCATTCATTTTTGCGTAGATAACTGTACAGGATAGTAAAATAGGCGTCCTCTTTAGCCTTCATTGCATTTTTCTGACGAACATAACATGTGCTGTCTTTACAATCTTCCAATTGTTGATGCATTTTCTTCAAATCATCAGCCATTTGTTTGTATTTATTGTATGACTCGGACTTTTTTTCATCATAAGCTTTACTTAGTAATTGTTTGTATTGTTTTAGGGTGTCCGCATTGAGTAAAGGTTTACTTTTTAGGTAATTATATGCCTCATTAGCGGATGAGAACTTTGCAAGGAAAAAATAGGGGTCAATTTGCAGTAAAAGTTGTGCTGCTGTTAGGCTGTCATTATAGTAGTTAATACCAAACCCTAAACGCACTAATTCAATCTCATTTGGGTGTCCCGAGCTACCTTCCATCCGCCTATAGAGCTCAAACGCACTATTATGCGGCATTCTATCAACCATCTCTAAATAAACCGATTGATTTGGATAATTCAAATCATCAGGATAGTCTACCTGGGCCCGCAGGGTATGAACCGATATGAACAGCAGAAAAGTAAATAGTAGTCTCATGGTATTATTTTGAGTACAAAATAATAAATTGTTATGAGTGCTATTAGATTTGGTATTTTATTTAACCATTATTAACCGGAGGGGTAAAATTAGTTTGTTGCGTTGGTGTTTGGGATGCAAAATTGCAGTCCTAGGATAGCAGGTGCTAAAGAATGTAATTAATAATGAATCACAGAATGTTGATTATTTTATTCAATACTCCGCTCTTTTTTGCTTCCTCAATGATTCCCAAATGAAGTTCATCTCTTCTGCTCACAGAAGATTTAACAGACTCAATAAAAGCTTTGTTTTTAACGATAATTTTCTTTGTGGCTACCTTTACTTTCATAATTGCAAAGATATGGATTTACTCTATTTTAAAAGAAATGGAAATTGGTGCTAAAATTTAAGTCGAAAAATAGAACAAACACTACCTCTCCACCAACCTTCTTGCCTCCCTGGTAGCCTGGGCCATATCTTTTATAAGCAATGGGTCACGCTCAATGGCGTTTCCTACTACAATAAGGTTGGCTCCGGCTTTACAATTATCATATACCTTTTCAGGAGTTGTGATGCCGCCACCAATTATGAGGGGGATATCTAAATGGCTGCTAACACGGCTAATCATTTCGGTAGTAATTGGCCTGCGGGCACCGCTGCCGGCATCCATAT
>CANGSR010000112.1 GCA_947456055.1 Chitinophagaceae bacterium | reverse complement strand
TTGAGTATAGCACCTTTGGATGGTTTACACACGCCAACTGTATGGCTGGTGTGAGAGACCTACTCTCATCTTTTATACAACATTGAAAAGAACTTCTTGTCTTTCCATTCGTGACACACCCCCCTAGCCCCCTTCGCTCCCTCATAAAGCCAACGCACAAAGGGGGAATTGCCGCTTCAAGATTATTAGGCTATTTGTCATTTATTAAGCTTTTTATAGGTGGTTATTGCAATAAATCTAACATTGACCGGGTTCGCAGCATTTTTTGTCGGGGTTTTGGTAGCCGGCAAAAAATGTCTGGAATAATATTTTATACTCCTCCCATACTTTGGGGTCTATGCAATAGCAAATGCTGGTGCCATCTATACTTCCCTGTATAATACCTAGGTTCTTTAGTTCTTTGAGGTGCTGGGAAATAGTTGCCTGTGCCAGACCCAATTCGTTTTTCAGGTCATTGCAGATACAAGCGTTTATTTTCACCAGGTGTTGCAAAATGGCTATGCGAGCAGGGTGACCCAATGCCCTGGCAATATTGGCCAATTCATTTTGCTCTTTTGTAAATAAGTCTGTTTTAGTTGCGCCCATTATTCATCGTTTCATTGCAATATTACGATAGAATGTTTTAACCACAAAATTTATTTTATTTTGTGTCATGATTCGCCATGCCCGCCCCAATGATGCACCTGCCATTTGTGCTATTTACAACCATTATGTATTGCATACCACCATTACATTTGAAGAAATACCTGTGGTAGCCTGTGATATGGAACAGCGGATAGCTACTGTGCAGGAAAAGTATCTATGGCTGGTATATGAGGAGAATGGGAAAATAATAGGCTATGCCTATGCAGGCCAATGGAAACCCCGGAGTGCCTATAAGCATACGGTGGAAACTTCGGTTTATCTGGCCCCTGAGGAAAAAGGCAGAGGAATAGGTCGGCATTTGTATTCAGAACTCATTGCCGAACTGAGGAAAACCGATATACATGGGGTAATAGGTGGTATAGCCTTACCCAATGAGGCAAGTATCAGGCTCCATGAATCTATGGGGTTCAAGAAAATAGGCCAATTTATAGAAGTGGGGTATAAATTCAATACCTGGGTTGATGTGGGGTATTGGGAATTGGTGTTGTGAGGTTGAGGGAGGGAGGGGTAGGTTTCGTATTATAAAGCAAAGTATCACTTATCCAGGGAATGATGATTAATAAAGTCACCTTTTAACTTGCTATTTCCCTTTTCTGCGAAATTACAATCCCGCTAAAAAGCTGATAAATAGGCTTCAATAGTCTTCAAACAGAAAATATGTTATCAATTTCCTTATCCAAAGCCTCGAAGTGCGCTGCTCCGACGGAGCAGTTTTTGCTTGTTATAATATTTTTCTACAAAGCCATTGACTCCTACGGAGCCAACGAAACTAAAATATGTAATACCTACAAAGCAGTTTATTTTCTTGAAGCAAAAATTCGCAGGTCACAATTCGCAGATTTTGGATCATCCATAAAAGAAAAATATCTGTGCCAAATGGTAAACTTTATTTAATCTAAAATCCTAAAGTTGGTTAAAAATTAAACTGTAGGCATATATCTTAGCATCATTAATAAAACTCACACGAAATGGACTTCCTAAAAAACTTATTTAAATCGAAAGATGCACCAATTAAAACGTACAATGACTTTTGGAAGTGGTTTTGTGATAATGAGCGACTTTTCTTTAAAGTGATCAAAGAAAATGGAGATATAGAAAAACAAATCTTCAGCAAACTCTCGCCAAAACTAGACGAATTAAAAGAGGGCTTTTGGTATCAGGTAGGTATGGAAGATGATAATACTGCTGAACTAATTTTGACAGCTGATGGTGTAATCAAGAATATTGTCTTTGTTGAAGAACTAGTAGCTGCTGCACCCAAAATAAAAAACTGGAAGTTTACTGCATTAAAACCTCCAATGGATATTAAGGGTGTAGCTATAGAAATGGGAGGGTATAAGTTTGCGTGTGACAATATGCACTTTTGTATTAACGAACACACCGATTATCCCGATGAAATAGACATCTCGATAGTTCATGACAGTTGCATAGAAGATAACAAATCGGAAGTAGGAAGAGGTATATATATATTCCTCGACAATTATCTTGGCGAACTAGATTTTGCTTTAACAATTGATAATTTGAAAATTGAAACACGAAGCAGTAATGACAGAGAATTGATCCCAATTGGAAAGTTAAGGGATTATTTGAAATGGCGACAGAGCGAATTTATTGAAAAATATGAGGGTATTCGGCATGATACTGAAAGCGATGAACACTCAATTATGAAGGCTTTCCATGAAGATGGAAGTCCATTGATTGCAGTAATAAACACTCATTTATTGAAGTGGGATAGTAAAGCTTCTCATCCGTGGATTCTCGCAATAGAGATACCCTACAAAGATGGAACTAATAATGGAATGCCTGATAACAGCACCTATTCGCAACTTGATGAAATAGATGAGGAGATTAATACAGAACTCAAAGATATTGACGGCTATCTCTATATAGGCAGACAAACAACAAAAAATGTAAGAGCAATCTACTTTGCATGTATCGACTTTAGAAAACCATCCCTCGTGTCGTATAAAATTCAGAAAAAATATGAACACAAGTTTGCCATTTCCTACAACATTTATAAAGACAAATACTGGCAATCATTTGATAGGTTCAATCCGGAAATATAGTGTTGGCCAAATTTGGGAGGTGGCTATATGGTTGGAGCCTTCCCTACTATGGAAAATCCCCCGACAACCACAATTTGAAATCAGCGGCTCGCTCGCTGCTTACTATTGGGGGTTCTTTAACGGGTGGGTTTAGTTTTACAATTACCCTGGCCTTGGTAAACATTTTCATCTCATCTATTGCTTTTAGGCTTATAAGAAATTGCCTGTTTATCCTGAAAAAGTCGCGTGGGTCAAGCATTTGCTCGAGGGAATCGAGGTTAAAGTCCATTGGGAACTTACCCCCATCGAAGGAGCGGGCAAAAGTGGTTTTGTTCTCACTGCTACAATAAGAAATATTTTCTACCCCCAGGGTCTTTATATGCTCACCAAACCTTATGATAAACCTCTTTTTGTATTCGGGGGTGGCAGGTATAATAGTTTTGGTGGGCAGGGCTAAATCGGGCTTGCTAAACATTTGCCTGAATTCGGCTAGCTTTTCAAGTGCATGCTCTAGTTCGGCCCTTTTTATGGGTTTTAGCAGATAGTCGATGCTTGTTGTCTTGAAAGCATTGAGCACATATTTGCTATAGGCTGTTGTAAATATTATAGGACATTCTATCCTTGCCAGTTTCAGTAGGTCGAAGGCTGTACCATCGGCGAGTTGAACATCAAGCATTACCAGATTGGGCGCAGGGTTATTGGCAAACCATTTGGCCGCCTCTTTCACATTGTCGAGATGTGCTACAATATTACATTCAGGAATAAGGTCGGTTAGTAATCCTTCGAGCCGTTCCCTGGCGGGTTGCTCGTCTTCTATTATTACAATATTCATTATTAGGGCGTTTTAGCGGTATAAGAAAACTTGATAGACTGAATATTACTTAGAAATTAAAAACCTTTCACTGTATACAAACTTATTAAAACTATATCTACTTTACAAATATTATTTTTCTATAAAAGAGGTAGTCTTACCACAAATTCATCGTCCTGTAAACCGTAAATCACGGTTTTTTTGGTCAATAGCTCGTACCTCTTTTTTATGTTTATCAATCCCAGGCCTTCGCCCTTTTCCCGGCTCAATTTCGGTCTTACCTTATTACTTATTACTATTTCCAGGTCGTCGGTAGTAATATAGATAACCAGTGGTTCGGAGGCTGAGACCACATTATGCTTAATGGCATTTTCAATCAATATCTGCAATGCCATAGGCACTATCTTTTTGGTCTTAAGTATGGTACTACTTATATCTATATTCAGTTTCAGGGCATCACTAAACCGGCCCTTTTGTATCAGGATATAATTATCGAGAATGGCTATTTCTTCAGATAATAGTATGAGGTCATTATCACGGTAGGCCAAAATCTGCTGGTAGAGGCGGGAAAGGTCTTCGGTATAGCTTATAGCTTTATCCTGGTCTTTGGCTATAAGATTGGCCAGGGTGTTCAGGGTGTTAAACAGGAAGTGAGGGTTTACCTGGCTTTTCAGGTGTTCGTATTCAAATATCACCCTTTCCTGTTGCAGCATGGCCAGGTTCTTGAGGCTCTTTTCCCTTTGCTTTATAATGTAGTAGATAAGTAAAACCAATAAACCGGCAATAAGTGTTATAAACCAGTACTCCATCCAATAGGGCTTCCTGATGGTAAATGAATAGGACGACTCGGGGGCGTTACTGAAATCAGGGTACATGGAAGCCTGCACTTTGAAAGTGTAGGTGCCCGGTGGCAGTCGTGGGTAAGTTACTGATCCATCGGTAGTTTCTATCCAGTCGTTATAATAGCCATCAAGCATGTACCTATATTTTATAGCCCGGGGATTCAATAGGTTTATAGTGTAGTAATGGAAACCAAAATAGTTCTCTTCGTACTTAAATTCATTTCGGTTGTAGGGTGCCTTAAGGTAAATGAACGTGTTTTTTGCAGTATGGCTGGTATCAAAAAGGCCTTTTAGTTTACCCTCTTTTCTTAATAAGGCCATATTATCCAAAAACTCAATCTTGCCTATAGAAGCGGCCTTGCCCGACAGGTAATAATCGAGCATAGTGTTCAAGCCGGCCATACTACATGCCACCAGGGTTGTGTCTTTAGTTTCCAGTGTGTGCTTAATCCATCCCTCCAGGAAAAGGTACAAAAGATCGCGGTTAATACCGTTAAGCTTAAAGGAATATTCCGGCAGGCTAATACTTAGATCGGGATTAATCTGCAACCATGTAAGAACAAAATTATTAATTTTCGCCCTGCCTCCAGGGTCTTCATTTAATGGTGATTCCTCTAGCCAGGATATACATGGTAATACATATGGGGTGTATTGTTTCAGGTCTTTATGGCCATCAAAAACAAAGTCTTTCGGTATTGGGAAGTCACGGGCAACAACAGGAGACAAAACACCTGTTGCAACCAATATGGCGATAAGAGTTAACAGTCTTTTCATTCCCCGGGATTAATGAAAATAGATAGCAGGTTCCATTCAGCATTTTAGTAATGCTGTGATTAGCCACAAAATAATCAAAATTATATAAAAGAGGGAATGAGATTGTAGATTTTATTGAAGGGGGGTGGTGGAGAATTATGTAGGAGCGAAATATATTTATTGCAATATTAGAGATGCGCTGCTGCCATTGACGAGTGTGGTTTTTAAGCGAATTGGGATAGCCAGTTGGTGACCTCACCCCGGCCCTCTGCCATTGACAAGTATTGTATAGATGGCAATTGCCTAGAAAAATCGGATTGCCAATCGGTGGCCTCACCCCGGCCCTCTCCAAAGGAGAGGGTGTCGTATCCCAATATTTCTGCCATTGACAAGTGTGGTTTTTAAGCAAAATTTGGATAGCCATTCGGAGGCCTCACCCCGGCCCTCTCCAAGGGAGAGGGTGCCGTATCCTGATATTTCTGACAGTAATTTTTGAGATATGATTGGATTGGCCACGTCCTATTCAAAGAACTTTTGTGCTACAAATTAGATACGCCTATGGAGCCAACAAATTTGCATTAGTATGCATTCACATAATAAAATAGGGCTTCATGCCACAACTTGAAATTAATTTCCGGGATTTACGTAGGCAAGCATTTCTTCCAGGTATTTCCTTTCATTGTTGAGGCGGGGCACTTTGTGCTGGCCACCGAGTTTACCCTTGTCTTTTAGCCATTTTTTGAAACCATCCCGAGGCATAGCATGCACTATTGGCATTCTTAACGCCATGTCCTTATAGCGCTTTGCCTCATAGTCGGAATTGATAGCTTGTAAGGATTTGTCGAGTAAAACTGTAAATGTTTCCAGGGAAACAGGCAAGTGGTCAAATTCTATAATCCATTCATGGGCACCGTTATTTTCACCTGTCATGTATACAGGTGCAGCAGAATAGTCAACTACTGTAGCACCTGTTTCGGCACAGGCGGCGGCTATGGCATTATCGGCATTGTCTACTATCACTTCTTCACCAAATGCATTGATAAAGTGCTTTAACCTTCCGGTTACCTTTATCCTGAAAGGGTTTAAGGAGGTGAACTGTACTGTATCGCCTACCAGATAGCGCCACAAGCCACCATTGGTGCTGATTACGATTGCATAATTTTTATAAAGTTCTACTTCTTTAAGTGTCAACGTACGTGGATTTTCACTTCCATATTCCGACTGTGGCATAAACTCGTAGAAAATTCCATGGTTGAGGAAGAGGAGCATCCCATCTTCATCATCCCTGTCCTGGGCTGCAAAAAAGCCTTCGGAGGCGTTATAAGTCTCACGATAAGACATATAGGGAGATGGGATAAATTGCTCGAATTGGCGGCGGTAAGGTGTGAAGTTTACCCCGCCATGGATGTATAATTCCAGGTTAGGCCAAATCTCCAGTAAGTTTGTGGCACCTGTTATCTCCAAAATCCTTTTTATCAGTACTATAGTCCAGGTAGGTACCCCGGCAATGTAAGTTACATTTTCATTGATAGTACTATGCGCCATTCGTTCTATCTTATCCTCCCACTCGGTCATGAGGGCTATTGATAATTCGGGCAGACGGAACAACTGGCCTGCCAGGGGCATATTTTGCAGCATTACTGCCGAAAGGTCGCCAAAGAATGAGGCTGCATTGAGTTGGTTTATCTGGTGGCTGCCTCCTAATACAAGGCATTTTCCAGATGTTAATTCAGATTTTGGATTCTCCTTAAGGTAGAGTGCTAATACATCACGTCCTCCCCTGAAGTGGGTATCATCAAGCGACTCCTTACTTACCGGTATGAACTTGCTTTTATCGCTGGTAGTGCCACTCGATTTGGCAAACCAGGTGATGGGCGATGGCCAAAGTATGTTTTGGGTACCTTCCAATATGCGCTGGACATAGGGTTTCAGGGTTTCGTAGTCGTTGATTGGTACTATTTTCTGAAAATCACTGATGCTGTCAATTCGTTCAAAATTGTATTTTTTGCCATATTCGGTAAATTGTGCAGAGCCTATAAGTTGATTAAAAACCTGTTGCTGGGTATCAATAGGATTGTGCATGAAGTTATCAATGGCACTCTGGCGCAATTTTATATACCCTTTGAAAGCAGGACTTATAATACTCATATATATGTTAAGGTCTGCAATTGCAGACAATTTAGTGTTAACTATTCAAAGCCTGTGTTATCAAAAAAAGCTTCTTTATGATTCTATTCATTGCATTTTCACATTGAACCCCGTTGGGGTTCTCAGAATTTTGCATTTTCATCCCCCCGGTTTACACCGGGGGCTATTCATATTAAAGCCTTTCAGGCTTTCATTCCTTATAAAAAAGAACACCGGATAAAATTATTTTAGCTTTTATCCAATCAACATTGAATACATAAGTAATCAATCTAAATGGAAATTATGGCTTAAAATCGGGTTTGGCAACTATGCCTAGTGGCTTTGGCACCTTCTTTTTAAGCTCGAAATTCTGTCCAAGATACACTTTTCTTACCTGTTCATCAGCAGCAAGCTCTTCGGCACTACCTGCCTTTAGAATTTTGCCTTCAAATAAGAGATAGGCCCTATCGGTAATTGATAAGGTTTCCTGCACATTATGGTCGGTAATGAGGATGCCGATATTTTTAAATTTCAATGCAGCCACTATGCTTTGGATATCCTCTACTGCAATAGGGTCGATACCAGCAAAAGGCTCATCGAGCAGGATAAATTTAGGATTAACAGCCAATGCACGGGCAATTTCGGTACGCCTTCTTTCCCCACCACTCAACACATCACCGGGACTCTTGCGCACATGTCCCAGGTGAAATTCATCCAGCAAAGACTCCAGCTTATCCTGCTGTTCACGGCGGGTGAGTTTAGTCATTTCAAGCACCGCAGTGATATTATCCTCTACCGATAACTTACGAAAAATGGATGCCTCCTGTGGCAGGTAGCCAATACCCATCTGGGCACGCTTAAACATAGGGAGCTTGGTGATGTTCTCTCCATCGAGAAATACATTGCCCTTGTCGGGCTTTACTAGCCCCACCACCATATAAAATGATGTGGTTTTACCAGCCCCATTTGGACCCAGCAAACCTACAATTTCGCCTTGGTTTACGTCAAACGACACATTGTTGACCACTGTGCGCCTTCCATATTGTTTTACGAGTCCGTCAGTATGTATTCTCAAGTAAGCCTTTTAAGCAAAATTAATGAATAGAAAGGAATATACATTCACAGTAAAATGCTAAAAGAGAATGGCCAATGGGTAAATAATATTTTACCTATTGGCCATTCAAAATATGAATCTGTTGATTAAAATTATTTACCTACTACCACTTTACGTGTAGTGCGCTCATTACCATTTATAACCTGAACCAAGTAAAGACCTGATGATAAACCAGAAACCGGGATAGTAGCAGAGTTATTGGTGATTTGACTAGCAGTAGCTACTTCCCTACCTACTAAATCAGTTAAGCTTACAGATACATTTTCAGGTGTAGCTGCATTGAATTTTACAGTAATATTTTCAGTAGCAGGGTTAGGGAATACTTCCAATGCAGAATTATCAGAAGCAAGGTTGGTTGTACCTAAAACTGCACCGTGTGTGAAGAATTTAGCACTGCTAACATGAAGTGCAACACCACCTACTGTATCAAGGCCTAACATTAGGACAGGAGAGTGATATCCGGTATCGAACCACAAATATGATTCGGTGCGGTCATTATTAATTACTGGGAAACCAAAAACTGTGGCCGTATCCGTAGTGTAAGTAATCATGTGCACCCTAAGAACGTTTGTTCTTGTGCCTGTAGGTAGTGTTAATGTTCCGTAACCATCGGCAATAAAGCTATCTAATATACGCAAGGAAATTGGGGTACCTGAAATTGTAAAATGACCTGTTGCTGTATCCACATGCGTGCTATTGTAAGTACATGGATAAAACATTTGATCAAGGTAATTTGATAGGTGAACATAGCTTGTACCAGCTGCATCAACCTGGCCAATACCAGTCATTGCAGAGGCAGTATTTAAATAATACTGATAAGTAGAGTTATCAAAACTAGCCAAATTGCTGGTAGCAAATGAATCGCAATGAGGGGTAGATGAACAAGCCATATAAGAAATTGTGTCCTGGCTTGTGGCGTGCAGGGTTGAGAAATTCCATGTAACACTGGCACCGGCAGCACCGGGATGGACACCTGTAGTGTCACAAATACGGCCATTGAAAATATCACCTGCTACCGGAGTGTTTGTAGCAGCAGTAAGTGTAGGCTGTGCAAAAGCAGCAAAAGAGCATAGTGCCGCAGCAAAAGAAAGTAATGTTTGTTTCATAAAAATTGTTTTGTTGTTTTGGATTGTGATTGGTGGCTAAAGTTTAATATTATTTTTTTGAGAGGCAAAATTAGGAAGGGAATCAAATATCAAATGCTAATAATAATCTAATTTTTTTGGGAGGGGAAAATCATCCAAGCATTTTTGAAAAGTCATTTAAGAAATCTCGAAAATAGGTACACTTATCGCTTACTTTGTCAATATTCAATTTTTCAAAAATTTCAGGGCAATGAGATTCTTTGTATGGATTTTTTGTTTTTCTGGTCTTCTCCATTAGTTCCTCTTTTGGTTCATGTATATACATCACATTTCTATTGCCTTTGATTGTAGTTTTATAGAGCTTATTGAATGTGTCGATATCAGCAAAAATTAGTGCTTCCAACTCATAAATATTCAGCAGCAAAATATTTTTACATGGCAAACCTTTACTCAAATCAGTGAACCAGTTTTTTCTCTTTTTTATTTGCTCATCACGCGTGCATATTACATCTGCATCCCTTATAAATATGACTATATCTGGTTTTTTTCTGTTGAATTCAATCTCAAGGGCATTTTTAGTGCGGTCATTATCTAATTGGTAACCCACTTTCTTTTTGATTAGTTGCTCATACCTGATGCCTTTATTGAATTTTTGCTTCAATAAATTGATAACCGATAAGGTATCGTTAGGGTCTTCTCCAACCAGGCCTACAATTTTATTCATTTTCCAGGTCTGAATGAAGCCAGTAATAACTTAAATCGCCCACTTTACTCATGTATTCTATTGCTGTCTCCTTTTGCTCATCATTTAATTTTATAAATTCTGTTCCGTGTGGCGACATCTTAGCAATATTGATTCTTTTCAACTCTTCCGGTTTCAAAATGTCAAGTACTATGGGACTATGAGTAGATATGATTATTTGTTTCTCATAAGATTGTTCATTCAAAAACTCCATCAATGAATATAACTGGTGTGGGTGGATACCCAATTCAGGCTCTTCGATAAGGATGAGACCGCTCGGATTACTCAAACATTGGGTGATGATATAAAATAGCCTCTTGGTACCATCTGATAAATAAGACCATGGAATCCAATTACCATCAATTTGAAAATCAATAATCAGGTTTTCAACCAGAACTTTCTTATCGGTTTTATAGATGTTCACATTTGGACTCAACCGAATGTCTTGAATAGGTGAATACTTTTTAAGGTAGCTATCCATTTGATAAATTGTTTTAAATTCCTTGAAAGTATCGAAAAAATAACTTTCTATTTTACCAACAATATTGTCATCGAATAGAAAATGACCAAATTGATCATTTGTAATAGCCATAGTCAACAACTTCATAATGAGGCCACCTTCTAAGTTTCTTAAAATATCATACAATCCATAATCAGCACCATCAATATTTAAATCTATTTGTACTTGATATTTGTTAGGTTTATCTAACCAGGCTGATGGAAATGGTATTTGAAAATCAACCTTATTAATCCAGAAACCCTGAAGGAATTCCAATTCTATAGGAAGTGGTTTCCCATTACCATTAGGTTTAAAAAACTGTTTACCTTCTAGTTGATGAGTTCCTTCATACGTAACGGCATCATTCTCCCTTTTATTGATTGTCAAATTCGTAGTATAGGTAATAGAATTATTTACAATTGCCTTTGTTTTATTTACCCCAATAGTTGTATCATAAATATCCTTTTCTTCAATATAAGTAATAACGAAAGAGTATTCTAAATTACCCGGTATATTGTTATTATCGAGAGAATAAATTTTGTTATAATCCAGGTTGTTACTTATAAACTGTAATAAATTAGACTTTCCAGCCCCGTTTTTACCAATCAAAATATTTAGACCGGGCTCAAAATCAATTTGTGCCTTTTGTATTGACTTGTAGTTGGTTACTAAAATATTTTTAAGATACATGTCTCCTAGTCTGGATTTGATTCAAATATTATAATGATTAAAGCCGTCACAGCCTAATAATCAAAATTACTCATTAACGGATAATAAAATAAGCACATTGTAATTTTACCCAAAAAAATACCTCTGTACCCGCCCATTAGCTGATACAGAGGCGCAAAATATTTCCAACCCAATTATCCTAATTCAGGATACATAGGGAAGCCTTTCATGAATTCGTTTACTTCACCTTTAATGGTCTTCATCACTGTGTCATCATCGGGCGACATCAAAGCACGGTCGAGCCAGTTAACAATATGCTCCATATCGCTTTCCATAAGGCCACGGGTAGTAACCGCCGGTACACCTACCCTGATACCTGAGGTGATGAATGGTGACTTATCATCGAATGGCACCATGTTTTTATTGATGGTAATGTCAGCCTTAACGAGGGTATTCTCGGCTTTTTTACCGCTAATGTTTTTGTTGCGCAGGTCAATAAGCAGCAAATGGTTATCAGTACCACCACTAACTATATTATAGCCCCTATTGTTGAAGCAGGCTTCCATAGCCTTAGCATTTTTTACTACCTGGTGGGCATAGGTGGAGAAGCCATCCTGTAGTATTTCGTAGAAGGCTACTGCCTTCGCTGCAATAACATGCTCCAGTGGGCCACCCTGTGTGCCAGGGAAAACTGCAAGATCTATAAGTTGGCTCATCATGCGTATTTCGCCTTTAGGGCCGGTAATGCCCATTGGGTTTTCGAAATCCTCTTTCATGAGAATCAAACCACCACGGGGGCCACGGAGGGTTTTGTGGGTGGTAGTGGTTACGAAATGGCAATACCCAAATGGACTGCTTAATAAACCCTTGGCAATAAGGCCAGCCGGATGCGAAATATCGGCCATAACCAGTGCGCCTACCTTGTCGGCAATGGCACGGATGCGGGCATAATCCCAATCACGGCTATAGGCCGATGCACCACAAATGATTAACCGTGGCTTATGGGTAATGGCTTGTTGTTCCATCATATCGTAATCAACCCTGCCGGTTTCTTTGATTACTCCATAATGGACTGCATTATATAGTTTACCCGAAAAGTTAACAGGAGAACCATGTGTGAGGTGGCCACCCATGCTCAGGTCAAGACCCAGGATGGTATCGCCGGGTTGCAAAATAGCCAGCATGAGGGCAGCATTTGCCTGTGCACCGCTGTGTGGCTGCACATTGGCATACCCTACATTGAACATTTCCTTAGCCCTGTCAATAGCCAGTTGCTCGCTCTTGTCTACCACTTCGCAGCCGCCATAATACCTTCTTCCGGGATACCCTTCGGCATACTTATTGGTCATTACACTACCCATAGCCTGCATTACCTGCATGCTGGTGAAATTTTCTGAAGCTATCAATTCCAGCCCGTGGCGTTGGCGTTCCAGTTCTTCATTTATCAATTCAAATATGGCGGTATCACGCTGCATGATTATACAAT
>CANGSR010000111.1 GCA_947456055.1 Chitinophagaceae bacterium | reverse complement strand
GGGTTAGTACTTACGGCAGGTGGTATCGCCAATATCATCAGAATACCGCACCCACTTTGGTTTTCTATTGCAAACCTACTAACTTACATACCTTGTGCCTGGCTAGGCTATTTTGTATTAAGGAATAAACAAGTAATCAACGCTTAAAATCAATTTAAAAAGAATTCAGACCAAGATAGAGGATGCGCAAATCAATACTCATCATAATAGGTACACTACTAGTATCAGCCTTGCATGCACAGCGGGCACATGATACTTTTAGCCTGTATTTCGATTTGGGTATATCTAAGCTAAATAATAAAGCCGTAAAAAAAATTGACCTCCTCATTTACAACGACCGGATAATTACTGGTTCGCAATTAATGATTATTGGCTATACCGACTATCTGGGAAGTGAGGGTTACAACAAAAAGCTCTCCATCCAAAGGGCTCAAAACGTAAAAGACTACCTGGTAAAATATGGCATTAATGCTGAAGATATAAAAGTTTGCGAGGGTAAAGGAAAAATAAACAGGAATGTGACCCCAGACCACGGAGGCTACCCTACCGACCGTAAGGTGGATATAGTAGTCAACAATAAAATAAAAAGGAACGAAAGTGATGGCAAACTGGTGGATAGTAAAAAGCCTAAAAAGCCAATAGTTTTCGCCGGTTCACCAGCAATAGAAGATATTAAAAAACTAAAGCCCGGATCCATTATCAAGCTACAGAATGTTTATTTTCCACCCGACAGGCATGTAATAAAACAAGAGTCTATAAACACACTGGAGAAGCTATTTAAGGTGCTAAAAGAAAACCCTGGCATCAAAATTAGCATTGAAGGCCATGTATGCTGTATTTCTCCAGATGCCGATGATGCCTGGGACATAGATACCCATGAAGCTACACTATCGCTTAACAGGGCACGAGAAATTTATAATTACCTAATTACCAAAGGCATAGACCGGCAAAGGCTCCTTTATACCGGATTTGGCAAAAAACACCCCATAGTTATCAACGAACAAACAGAAGAAGACGCCGAAAAAAACCGCAGGGTTGAAGTAAGGATTATTGCTAATCAGTAATAGTTGATGCCAATTCTGAATTTAAGATTATTTAACACCACACTACCCAACCATTTGCCGACATTTGTGGTCTTAATAAGCGAGTCTTGTTAATAATATCACCCAACCTTCCTGTTACAGATTCTTTTTAGTGTTTGCTCCCGGCCCCTATAAGAATGTTCACTGTTTCTTTTTCCTTATTACTCCACCGAATAAACTTAATCATAGCTAATCAGGTTGGCCTTCAAACCAACCTGATTATTTTTTGCCAACCAATCCTTATTCATTTATTATCTTTGATTATACCATACCTCCATGCAGTGTAGATGATTTACTTTTATGCATGGAGTGAAATCCAAATAATTCTTATAAATAGCCATGAATTCCATCCTAAATAAATACCTAAAAGTATTTAGCAGCAAGCACCTTAGGTATGACCGGGCGCATGGTAAAGCTCCTCACAAACCCATTTTATTATTATCAATTCTACAGACAGTTTTAAATGGTTTCATAAACGAAAACCGGATTTACATAACCCCTGAATTGGTAGCTCAATTTAAGGCCAATTGGGCTTTATTAGTTGTTACAAATCACGAGTGCAAATTTGCCCTACCCTATTATCACCTTATTGGTGACAAGTTTTGGAAATTGGTTCCTAAATCAGGCTATGAAAATATCATTCAACTAAAGTCATCAATGAGGAGTTTCTCCAATTTAAATGCAGCTGTTGAATATGCAAGTATGGATGATGACCTATGGATATTAATAAATAACAAAGAAAGCAATCTTATTCTTCAACAGTATCTTTTAGATGAGTATTTTGCCGAAACAAAACAAGGTTTCAGCAAGTCTATAAATTACAGTTCTGAGATACTAGACAGAATAGAAAACAGCATTTTACATGAAAGTGCTGATGAATACAAAAAGGAAATCAAATCTTTCATTCAGAAAAATGAGGTAGAAGAAGTGTTTCTTAGAGGTGCAATTTTCAAAAGAGAGATTCCTAAATTGTATAATTACACCTGTTGTATTTCAGGCTTGCAGATTAATACCATAAACAATACATCTATGGTTGATGCTTGCCATATTATTCCTTACAGCCAGAGCTATGATGATACTGTACTCAATGGAATTTGCCTGAGCCCCAATTTACACAGGGCTTTCGATAGGTATCTAATAACAATCAATGACGATTACAGGGTAATTGTATCTGATAAATTCAATGAATCAGGTAATCACCTACTTAAGCCATTTCATAACAAACAGATTCATTTACCTGCCGAAACTAAATATTTGCCCAATATCACAAACCTGCAATGGCATAATAAGCAGTTTTGGACTTCCAACAGATAGGTGAAATACTAGATTTATCATCTAAATAAAGAAATATAATCAGATAACGGTTAACCTTTTCCAATTTGAAAATACTTAATCAATTCGTACTTTTGAAAAATTACAAATGCTTTTCCAGTAGTAGAACTATTACTATTGAAATTAATTAACTAATCCACATTTCTAATCGAATTTGTATAATTTTTGAAATCAATTTTACAAACGCTTAATCAATGACAAAGGAACCAATATATAAAAAAATAGACTTAAGTGAACTTAAATTAGATTCCCATAATCCACGTTTACCCAAATCTTATCAAGGAAAAACTGATACCGAAATAATAGAATACTTGTTATTTGACGCTTCACTTATAGAACTAATGTTAGCTATCGGTGAAAATGACTTCTTTCCTGGTGAACAATTATTGGTTGTACCTGATTTAGATCACAAATTCAAAGTTATTGAAGGGAACCGCCGCTTGGCAGCTTTAATGTTGTTAAATAACCCTGATTTAGCTAAAGTACAAAAGTTAAAAATTGAAAAAGTATTAAAAGAAACAGCATTCAGACCAACACATATTCCATGTTTAATATTTTCAAATGAGAAAGAAATAAATAACTACCTCGGGTATCGTCATATTACTGGCATTAAAGAATGGCGTTTATTAGAAAAGGCAAGGTATTTAAGCCACCTGAGAAATGATAATTTTGGTCTTTTAAATTTAGAAACGGCATCAAGGGAAATAGCTAAAGTAATTGGTAGTAGAAAGGATTATGTACGAAAAATCCTGGTAGGATTTGAAATTTATAAAATAATAGAAGACAATGCTTTTTATAAAATTAGGGATCTGGACGATACTAAGTTTTACTTTAACTATATTTCAGATACACTCAATTTAGCAAATATCTGCGCATTTTTATCAATTGAGTTCCAAAATGAGCAGCCACTCAATAATATAAACAAGGAGAACCTTAAAAAATGGACTCTTTGGTTATTTGAAAAAAACAACCAAAATAGAACAAGATTAATTGGTGAAGAGCTCATTGATTTAAATGCTATCCTTGGCAATGAAGAAGCAACAAAGGCATTTGACGAAAAAGGATATTCATTAGAGAAAGCTAAAGAACTTACAGGTGAATTAGATAATCAATTTCAAAACTTTATCAAAAAGTCAGAAGAAGCCTTGGAAAATTCTGATAGAATTGTAACAAGGGTAAAAAATTTTTATCCTGATGCTGAAGACAATTTAAAAAACATTAGAAGCCTTGCATTAAAAATTTTAAGAACCATTGAAGAACACGATGAAAACTAAAATTGATTCTAAGATTGGAGCGTATTTTTCTAAGATCACTCTAAAGTTGTCCACGCCACCATCAAAACACTTGGTACATCTGTATGCAGACTATGTCGAAGTAATCAGTTTATTCTCCAATTCGAATTTCGTAACCGCATCAGATATCGCAGACCGGTTTAAAGATGAAGGTATAATAACCAAAAAAAAGGAGGATAGTGAACAGGCTGAGGGTAATGATATGAATGAACAATGGATAAACGATATTTTTTTCGTTTTGGAAGAAAGAACTTTTCTTTATAAATCAGACTATCCATTTGAGCTACATGGAAATAGCAGAATCAAATTAATCCAACAATCCAACCTAACCAATCGCCATAAACTCTACATCTTTTTACTATTATCATCATGTCTCTATCAGTTTGGAGACTTTGAACCAGAACTTACTTCAGAATTTGAATTCGTTTGCTATCAGGTACTCCTAAAATATATGCCATCACATGCAGTAGTTAAATCATTTGGAAAAAATTCAGAATATTCGGGTACGGCAATTGAAAAAATCAGGCTTTTGGCTAAAGAATTAAAAGTTGGCGTAAACGATAATTTCTTAAACAAAATCTCTACCCGTGGCAATCAGGAAAGAGGTCTTGACTTAATAGGATGGGTACCATTTGATGACAATGTTGCAAATCACTTTTCAATTTTGAGCCAATGCGCATGTGGTAAGGAGTGGTATAAAAAACTTGGAGAAACAAGGAGATATGAAAACTATTATGACTTCTACTGCGCCAAACCATTACATGCTTTTTTTATTCCATATTCATTAATTAATTATCAAAATTCAGATTTTTATCAGGCTGATGAAATTTCGATTCCAACTTTATTATTTGAAAGAAAGAGGATTCTAAACTATATTACTGATACATCCTTTTTTGGAGCATTATCATCAAAGCAGCTGGTTGATAAATGTATTGAATATGAAGAAGATATCATATAAAATATGATTTTCCAGTATATTTTGCTAAGAAAAATGCCCCACTTGGTACAAAATGGGGCAATAATGAGAAATTAAATAATCACACATATATTTGATTATCAACAACATACAACGATTCCAATGCCCCATATCTAAAATTATTTATTTTCTCAAAAATGGGGCATTCACAGAAATATTAGGGCTTCCAAACCTCTACTTCCAAAATCAGAGTTTAGGGCAGGCTTAAATTAAAAATACCCCACTTGGGGCAAAGTGGGGCAATAATGAGAAATTACGCAATAACACATGCAACGGAATTTCAAGGAATAGACTTCTCAATCTAAATGCACGGAAGTCGCCACTTTTAAAAATAATTCAGCATATTTCTTCTGCTTTTTAGGGTCAACCATGCAGGTTAGAAAATAAACATCATCGCCCCTGGTGTATTTATATACGTAATCTAGCTTTTTTCTCTTGTGGGCTTTTCTTCCTGTTTGGTGGGGTATTGAGCTTGTGGTTTTATAAACCAGATAGGGTATTGTGCACTATTTTATACGCCCCTTGGTAATGGCATTATTAATATTAAAGGGGTAAAGCGAATCGCAACAGTGATAATAGTCCCAATCGTAGGTTGCTGCGTGGCCGGTTTCTTTCCCATAGTCCTTAGATATAGATAATGTTATACTACACTCAGTTAGACAGTCGAAAGTCTCTTTTACATCCTTAGCCTTTTGGCTCCTGAATAGGTAGGGTGTGATTTTACAGGCAGTAAGAGTATGCCATTTCCTGCTTTCTGTGGGTAATGAAATGGATAGGTGGTGGATGGAGTCGTTATAGGTAATGAGGGTTTGTGCAGGTGCTTCGCTGCAAATGGCAAACAGCAATATCAATAGCAAATAGCGCATATTAGTATTTCAGTATAGTTTGGAGCCAAGTACCGTGTATTTTTTGGTTTGTAGCTTCTACAAATATATATACTTTTATAGATACACTATGGAATGGTATGTGCTAATTTTGGCAAGCTAATAAGGAAAACTTGACCAAGGGAGACTTGTTTATAACATGATAAGCTAAAATAGGGTTTAAATTAGGGAATTGTGGGTAAAAGCAAAAAAATCACTTGCCTATACAAAACTTACTAAATATGTAATCCAGCTTATCCTCAGTAGTAATCTCACCGGTGATTTCACCCATATAGTAAAGGCAGTGGCGTATATCGAGGGAGATAAGGTCGCCGGGCAGATTAGTGTCAAGTCCATTTTTTATATCCAACAACGATTTCAGCATTTCCTGTAGTGCCCCATAGTGGCGGGCATTGGTAATGATTGTTCCTTCCTGCTGTATTAGCCCACCGGCTACCAGATTATATAGGGCATCTTTTAGCTGGTTAATATTCTCCTTATTTTTGGCTGATAGGTAGATGATGGGTGCTGTAATGTCTTTTAGGCTCTCTTTTACCTCATCAATATTGGCAATGTCAGTTTTATTACCCGCCAACAAATACTTGAGCCCCTTTTCTTCAAACTCACGTATTTGGTTGGTAAATATGGTATGTTCAGTTTCCCGCACATCAAACAGGTAAACCACCACATCGGCCTTATCCATAGCCTCACGGCTGCGCTCCATACCTTTTAACTCTATAGTATCCAGGCTATGTGCCCTTATGCCTGCGGTATCAATAATCCGGAAAAGGATTCCGTTTATATTCAGCGTTTCTTCAATGGTATCACGGGTAGTCCCTGCTATCTCACTTACTATTGCCCTTTCCTCATTAAGCAGGGCATTGAGCAAGGTGCTTTTACCCGCATTCGGGCTACCGATGATGGCTACACTCACCCCATTTCTTATAACATTGCCCAATCTGAATGACTGTAACAATTCCTGCGTAGCGGTAGTAATACGGGCTATAAGTGCATAAAACTGTGTGCGGTCGGCAAACTCCACATCTTCCTGGCTAAAGTCGAGCTCCAGTTCTATAAGTGCACTAAAAGTGATGAGTTGGTCACGCATCTGCTTGAGGTCATTACTGAAACCACCCCTAAGGTTATGTATGGCAGCCTTGTGTGCAGCACCACTCTGGCTAGCAATAAGGTCGGCCACAGCTTCAGCCTGTGTCAGATCCATCTTGCCCTTCATGAATGCCCGCATGGTGAATTCACCTGGTTTAGCCATCCTTGCCCCACCAGCCATACAGAGCGACAACACCTCATTAATCACATAGTTCGACCCATGGCAACTAATCTCTACCACGTCTTCGCCAGTATAGCTTTTAGGTCCTTTATAAAGGCTTACCACCACCTCGTCTACCACTCGTGCACCATCTTTTATTTTGCCAAAGTGCAGGGTATGGGTAGGTTGTGCCTGTAGGTTTTTACCAGCAAACAAGGCATCAACTATACTTATGGCTTCAGGGCCACTAAGGCGTATTATGCCTATAGCACCCTCACCTGGTGGTGTGGCAATAGCAACTATGGTATCACTTATATTGAACATTATAAAGCCAAAAGTAAATAGTAAAACACCAAAAAATGTAAGAATAATTAGGAGAAGGTTTATTTTTACAATTGTTGGCCTAACCAACAATTTGCAATTAATCTATGAGAGCAGTAATTCAAAGAGTTTCGTCGGCAAGTGTCACTATAGGTGGTGATGTAAAATCAGCTATTGGCCTGGGGTTTATGGTACTGCTGGGTATTGAGACAGAAGACACCCAGGAAGACGCTGACTGGCTTAGTGGCAAAATAGCCCTCCTGCGTGTTTTTGGTGATGAAAACGGACTAATGAACAAAGACATTAAAGATGCAGGTGGCGAAATGCTGGTGGTAAGTCAGTTTACCCTGCATGCCTCCTACAAAAAAGGCAACAGGCCCTCCTTCATCAAAGCCGCCCGGCCCGAACAAGCTATACCCCTTTATGAATATTTCATTAAAACACTTTCTGAAAAAATTGGTCAAGAAGTGCAAACCGGTACTTTTGGTGCCGATATGAAAGTAGCATTGGTGAATGATGGCCCGGTGACTATTGTTATGGATACGAAGAATAGGGAGTAGTAACATCATAATACCCATTGCGTAAGCACATATTATTCGACTAATTATTGCCAAAGATTTGGCAATTTTGCACCACTCCTTTTACCAAGGGCTTTTTTTAGATTATTATGGATTTCGACGACGAATATTTTATGCGGCAGGCATTGAGGGAGGCACAACTGGCTTATGATGCTGGTGAGGTGCCTGTAGGGGCTGTTGTGGTTTGGGATAATAAGATTATTGCCCGTGGGCATAACCAGGTGGAACAATTGAACGATGCTACTGCACATGCCGAAATGATTGCGCTTACCTCAGCCTTCAACAATCTAGGTAGTAAATACCTGCCTGAAGCAACTGTATATATAACCCTGGAACCCTGCCTGATGTGTTGTGGAGCTATGTACTGGTCTAAAGTGGCAAGGGTGGTTTATGGGGCTGAAGATGTAAAAAATGGCTACCACAAAACTACCGGAGATAACTTTCCTTTTCACCCTAAGGCAGAGGTGGTAAAGGGTATTCTTGCTGGTGAATGTGCTGCATTGATGAAGGCGTTTTTTGCTGAGAGGAGATAATAATTAGAAAATAGGCAATTTTGAAACTGGTAAACTGGCATAAAATAGTAGAATATACCTTTAACTCTCTTCCCGAGGCTAAGCCTTTGGAAGTTATGGTTGGTGAAAAACGAATAGGGCTGGTAAAAAAGCAGGATAAAATACTTGCTTATGCGGCCCTTTGCCCACATGCCGGTGCACCATTGTGTGATGGCTGGCTGGACCCATTGGGCCGGCTTGTTTGCCCCTTGCACAAATACCGCTTCGACCCTGCAAATGGTCGTAATACTTCGGGCGAAGGTTATAAATTATATACATATCAGTTGGAGATAAGGTGTGAGGAAATATGGGTGGGGCTGCCGCTATGATTGGTTTAATTTCCTTAACAGCCATGATTAAACTTGAAATTTCTGAAAAAATTTGTGATTCCAGGTTTGAATAAATTCAATAAAGTCGATAACTTTGTTAGGAAATGGCAAAGACTAGAGTAAAATTACTGACTATGGAAAGAAACACCACTCTTAAAAGGGAGGATGTAAGAAAAGCCATATTGGAGGTAATTGCAGAAAATAAAGCTAAACTTAATAAAAAAGATAACAAGGCAAAGGCATCTTGATTATCTACTTAATTTTTCAAGCCAAATTCTGTTAACATCGTTTCTTCCACAATCTGGCAATAATCATTGTAAGTCAACTCATTTATTACAAGCCCTAGTTTTTCAACTGTAGCAGGTAAGATATTTTTAGTAAAATCAATATAGTGGTTATTTATGGTTAAGTGACCAGGAATACTTAGTGCATTTGATGAAGTTTTAAGCCAATCCCTAACGATTTTAATTGCTTTTTCAGTTTCATTGTTATGCGCATTGGTATCAATCCCGCTTAAATCAGATAGGAACTTTTGTGATTGAAATTTTTCCCGCTCAAGTACCAAAGCCACTTTTTCTTTCTGGTGTTCTGTGCCATATTCCTGTGCTCCGAAAAATAACCCTAACTCAAATGGCATATTAAACCGGGGTAACAATTCTGAATTAAGTTCTATTCTTGATAAATCATGGATTCCGTACTTACATCCTGCAATAAGGTTTTTAATTTTTTCCAGCCGGTTATTTGTAGCATAATTTTCCTCTAATGAACACCTGGGAATGAAACCACAATGGTAAGTGGTAAAAACCAAAGCATAAAATATATCCTTAAATCCCTCATCGAAAGGACAATTGATGAAAACCGAATTATCGTAGGACTTTGACATGTGCGGTGCTAAAAGACAAACATAATTATTATCATTTGCATTTTTTATAACGAATTGAGTAATCCACCGTTAATTAACAGGTTTGGCACATTAGCATGTGAAGAAACAATAATTTTCAGTGAACTCTAATTCCAACTTCTTATCTTACTTTAGCATCTATGAGTAATTATCCACCCAATAATAAAAAGCAGCCTCCCTTTTTAAAAGCAGGTTCTGTTGTAGGTATTACATGCCCATCGGGTTATGTGGCCTACGAAAGGGTGGCCTATGCTGTTACAGTTCTGGAAAAATGGGGCTTTAAAGTTGTGCTTGGCAAAACCATAGGCACTGGCGAATTCTATTTTTCAGGTACGGATGATGAACGCTGTGCCGACCTTCAAACAATGCTCGATAACCCTGAAATTGGCGCCATATTAATGGGTCGTGGGGGCTATGGTATGAGCCGCATTTTGGATAGGCTTGACCTAACAAAGTTTATGAGAAAGCCCAAATGGATATGTGGTTTTAGCGATATTACTGCCCTTCATAGCGACCTTGAAGCCTCTTATTCTGTGCCTTCCCTACACAGCCCAATGTGTGGAGCCTTTACACCCGAAACCGAAAATGCGCCCCACCTACTATCACTTTATGCAGCACTAACCGGTGCACCCCTTACCATCAGTGCACCAGCCTCGCCCTACAATCGCACTGGTACCTGCAAAGCCAAATTAACCGGTGGCAACCTGGCACTACTCACTCATCTTATTGGGTCGCCATCTGAAGTAAATATGGATGATAAAATATTGTTTATTGAGGATATTGGGGAGCATTTGTATAAGATTGACCGTATGATGCTGACCCTTAAACGGGCAGGCAAATTAGATAATCTTAGTGGTATTATCTTCGGTGGGTTTACCGATATGGAAGACACCACCCGCCCATTCGGACAGACAATTGAAGAAATACTATGGGATAAGGTGGAGGAGTATGATTACCCCGTTTGCTTCAACTTCCCTTGTGGCCATCAGGACATAAACTATACCCTCAGCCTGGGTTTAGAACATCAGTTAACCGTAACAGAAAATGGTAGCAGCCTCAAGGTGATAAGGTAAAAAATCTAGAATAATAGCCTATAAAATCAACAATTTTAAATAAATTGTTTACCTTATTAAACATTAAACCTAAGACTAGAACTATAACCATACCATTTTTAGACTAATTTTCACCAGTTTTAGCTACCAATATGCAAGAGCAATCTTTCCTACAACTAAGAAATGCTATCTCCCGGTTTTTAATACTGGAGGACAGTGACTGGGAATTATTAGTCCCATACATTGAAGAAAAACATCTTTCCAAACATGATGTTTTTGCTAGGGAGGGTAAAATTGCAATCGAAATTGGGTTTATATTAGACGGTGATATGCGCCATTATTACACCCGTGATGGCATTGAAAAAACCACCTATTTCTATTTCGAGGGGCACTTTGTATGTTCCTACCTTAGTTGCGTTACCCAAACCCCTTCTGAATTGAGCATTGAGGCTATGACAAATTGCACCCTACTGGTTTTCCCATATAGCAGGATGAAACAGCTATTTGAGGTATCACATAAATGGGAACGGTTCGGGAGGCTTATAGCCGAATACCTGGCCATAGGGCTCGAACAGCGTATGGTGGGTCTATTAATGCTAAGCCCTGAGGAGCGCTATATACAACTACTGGAAGGCAATAAACAGAAAATTATTGAGCGCATACCGCAGCATTATATTTCCAGCTACCTGGGTATTACCCCTGTAAGCCTAAGCCGCATAAGACAGCGACTCACTAATAAATAGCCCTTTCCAATTTCTTATCTTATGTTAACGTAATGAACCTGCTTGCCGAGTGAGATTTGCATCATAAAACTAATAATTATGACAAACAGCTTAAAAGCAGAACAGGCAATGCAACTAATACTGACAATATTTGCCCTTTACTACCAACCCGTTCATTTCGCCTGGTGGCAATGGATTTTTTTATTTCTGGCCCCTGACCTTTCTATGGTAGGATACCTGGTTAATACCAGCCTGGGTGCTATTATGTACAATATTGCGCATCACAAATTTTTGGCTGGGGCAATAATTATAGCTGGGTTTATCTACTCAATACCAATAATCCTCCTTGCCGGACTTTTACTATGGGCACATTCTTCCTTCGACCGAATGATGGGTTATGGGCTAAAATACAATGACTCCTTCAATCACACCCATCTGGGAATGATAGGCAAAAAGCCAACAGTAGAATTCAATTAAAGATTGCTTGCTTTCCAGGCCTTCATTCCTCCTGCCAAATTGGTGAGATTAGAAAAGCCTTGTGCCTCAAGCCGCTGGATGGCGATTACACTCCTGATGCCTTTTTCGCAATAGAGTATTACCTCCTTATCCCTGGGCAATTCAGCGGCTTTTTTGAAGAGCTCATCCATTGGTATGTGTAGCCCGCCAATATTGTAGAGCTCCCGCTCCCATGCCTCCCTTACATCAATTAACACATAATCGCCTGCATCTCTTGCCTTAAATTCAGCAGCGCTTATTTGTTTCATTGATTAGTTTGGAATTGTTGTGGGGCAAATTTAAGGTTGAGAAAGGAGATTAAATAGATTCAATAATTTCTACACCCACTTGGGTATTAGGGATGGCAAGCTTTACTGCTTCGAAAATGTTATTCCGCAACTCGTCATAATCCTCCCCTTGTGTAAAAATATAACGCCCATTAATATTCCCTCTGGCACTATAACCAGTTTCCTCTTTTATTACTGATATTAAAATTTTAGGCGTTTCCATTTTTCAGGAGTTGAAGAGAAACAATTATTTCACATTAATTACCAATGTGAAATAGACAAACTACAACATTGCCAAAAGTATATATGAAAGTGAGGTATAGCCCATAAAACAACAACAAACAGTGAAAATCAATCCACCATCCTTTTTGCACATTTCACCATTTGTTGTTACTTATAAAGCCCTGCTCAGTTTCAGTATATTGTCTATGGCTTTTTGGCGGGGCTGCAAAAGGTCTTTCGAGGCAGCTACCCTCAGCAGGTTTATTTCCTGCGCCATACCTGTAAGAGCGTCTTCGCTATCCGCAAAGGCTACGTATGGCCTTTGAGCGAAGTACTTGTTTTCAGTAAGTTTCTTATGTAAAGTTTTGTTCATTAAGTATGTGTTTTCAAAAAAACGCACAATAGTATTCCTTTATTGTATAAGAAATAAAAAACAATGTTAAAGCCTTGAAAACAGAATCATACACCGATGTTAATGCCCATATTTGCATAAAATAATAACTTAGGCAAATATGAAAACTATAGGCATCACCGGCGGAACCGGATTTGT
>CANGSR010000110.1 GCA_947456055.1 Chitinophagaceae bacterium | reverse complement strand
TCCTTCTTAAAACAAAAAATACGTATTTCGGCGTATTGTGCCGATGCCTGCCGGTTTAGAAATTTGCTTTTAATAAAAATTTATTTTATGAAACCAAATAGACTAAAATTATTTACTGCATTAATGTTCCTGCTAGCCTGATTCCCATCAAAAAGAGTAAAGGCATCACCTGATGGCACTGTATCCTACTCAATAATAGAAACAGAGGCCAATAAATACAAACACACTGTTTTGTATTTAGACCTGATAGGCTTCGACACCTATTTTGATGCTTCTGTAAGCACCAATGTGCGGTTAGAGACTATGATTGGCGAACGGTTTATGCCTGCCGCTGAGGTAAGGTATTCGTGGTCTGATGTGGCTACTTCACACCCCGGCACCTACCCTACATCTATTGGTGGCTTACAAAAACAAATGATACTAGATATTGGCGGGGTGTATTTTTTCAGAAGTAAAGTGAAAAAAGTTCCTGTAAAAGTTGTTTTGCATTCGCATTCCAGCGGCAATTATACCTATACCAAGTATGTATTGGTTCCATCTGAGGTTAAGCGCATGGTAGGTCTAAGGGGTGGCCTGTTTTCAGATCGCAAAGCACTTACGTTCAAGGAAGAATCCCATCCCTACTTTAATTATAAAAGCACCGATGGGTTGATGGAATTACCTATTAACAATGTGGGCAATCATACAGGTGTGCAACCTGCTGGTAATGCCTATATGCCTCTGGCCATGTCTACTACCCCCAGTCTCTATGCAGGAATCCATTTGCGGAACATTAAAAATACTATAATAAGGACAAGTGGGTATGGAAAAAGAGGCAATACCAAAATATCAGACCTTTACTTCGACCTCATGCTGGCCCCTACCGTAATAATTAAAAATGTAATGGATGAAGACGGTGTGGAGTGGCAGATTGTTCCAAAATCTGATGGAATCAGGAGTCTTGGTTATCGAATAGGCTATTCATTACATTCCTCAAGGTATTGCGGATTTATCTGGTCTACCGAATTCGGGAAAAGGCCGGGAGCCATTTTGGGCCCTTCATTCCTAAACAACGGGACCTCCCTTACATTTAATTTGGGCATTTCTATTGGTTCAGGCAAATACCTTGCTTTGCACCATAAAAGTTCAAAAAAAGAGGAGTAGAAAAAGCCAATTATATCGGGACTAATTCCCATAAAATTACCTTCCAATCATGCATTTAATCGCCTTAGGGCGATTTTTTGCATACTACCCCTTTGCCAACTTAATTATCTCACGGGCAGCATTATCTGATGCATGACTTGAGCCAAGTTTCTGCCATAGTGTGGTATAATCCTTTTTAAGCTCTTTTTTGTAGGCCTCATCTTGTAGTAATTTTGTAAGGGCTGCTTTAAGTTTATCCTCGGTAAGGTCGTGTTGAATTAATTCGGTCACCACCAATTTATCCATTATCAGGTTCACCAGCGATATGTACTTTACCTTAACCAACTTGGTTGCCAGCCAGAAGGAAACCGGATTGCCCTTGTAGCACACCACCTGTGGCAATCCGAACAAAGCAGTTTCCAAGGTGGCTGTACCACTGGTAATCAATCCTGCGGTGGCCTGTTTCAGCAGATTGTAAGTATTGCCTTTTACCAGTATGGCTTTGGTATCACCCATTATTTCTTCAAACAGGCTATCGGCAAGCGATGGGGCCTGGGCTATTGCAAATACATAACCGGGAAAGTGCTTCACCATTTGCAGCATTATAGGGAGTTTCACCCTTATTTCCTGCTCACGGCTGCCCGGTAAAAGGGCAATTATTGGCTTATCTGATATAGGCACTACCGGAACTTCATTCTTTTCCTGGCTCACCACTTCTATCAACGGATGGCCCACATAGGTTACATCATAGTTCCAGGTTTTGTAAAAATCAACTTCAAAAGGCAGGATGACCAGCATCTTGTCTACATCCCGCTTTATTTTCTTTACCCTGTTCTCCTTCCATGCCCATACCTGGGGCGATATGTAGTAAACTATACGTATTCCCTGCTTTTTAGCCCATTCGGCTATGCGCATATTGAAACCCGGATAATCTATAAACACCAATACATCGGGCTTAAACTGGGTTATGTCTTTTTTACAAAAGTCTATATTCTTAAAAATTTCGCCAAGATGCTTTATCACCTCCACAAACCCCATGAAAGCAAGGAACCTATAGTGCTTCACAAGAGTAGCCCCGGCAGCTTCCATGCGGTCGCCACCCCAGCACCTTATACTGGCGCTGGTATCCTGTTGGTGTATGGCCTTTATCAGATTGCTACCATGCAGGTCTCCACTTGCTTCTCCGGCGATGATGTAATATTTCAAATTAAAAAGTCAAAATTAAAAATTCAAAAGCCTTTCAAATTCAAAATTCAAAAGCCTTTCAAAGTAAAAAGTCAAAAGTAAAAAGCCGGGCATGGCTCATTGTTTTAATAAAAAACTATTGCTATTGATTTCCACTTTACTACCCTTACCATACAAATTTCAGCATAACAACAAACAGTGCATACAGCATTGTAGCAATTACAATACCACGCATAGCATAGTCGAGGCGTTTCATGTTGAAATAAACGAAGGGAAGGAGGTTTACCAAAAGGCTCATAGTGCATACTTTCGATGCCAAACCTTTCTGGTAAGTAAGTGATTTTACAAACATTAAAATACCCTCATGATGCCCCCACCACAAATACATAAGCATTAGGCCCAGCAATGGCAGAAACAAGCCGATAAGAAACCCTACTATAGGCACGTTAATTCTCATATTCCTATTAATTAATGTTGCAAGATACAAATGGTAATAGGCATTTTGGCAATATGGCAAAATATTTGGTTTGTAAACTAGGATATTAACATTTTCATTAGCCAAAACAGGGTTTAGAACAAAGCTTCCCGAGTAAGGGCCATTTTACAATACTCTAAAAACACAGCCTATAAGTTATTTATCATTAGTAATTTATGCATTAATCAGGCATCAATTCGTACTTTAGGGCTACAAAGCCATTAATCACAATAAGTGGATAACCCCTGTTTTAATTTTATGTCCCTAATTTAAACTTAAGACCCGAATGGCTTATCTTTGCACGGTTTTTGAAAATACACGCACATGAATTTTAAACTGAATAACATTCCTGACCGCACGTCCAAACCCAGAAATTACGGTCTTACCATGGTTATGGATAAGGGCATGGGCCTAAACGGAGCACGCGATTTTCTATCTGTTGCTGCCCCTTACGTCGATATCGTAAAACTTGGGTTTGGCACCAGTTATGTTACCAATAACCTTAGGGAGAAAATTGATATCTACCGCGAACTGGGCATCCCTGTTTATTTTGGCGGTACTTTATTCGAAGCGTTTTTGGTTAGGAATCAGTTTGATGATTATCTGGCAATGGTAAAAGACTATGGTCTTGACCATGTGGAAGTTTCTGATGGCTCCATAGTTATACCCCACCTCGAAAAGTTGGGATATATCGAAAAGCTGGCAAAACATGTTACTGTATTATCAGAAGTTGGCTCTAAGGATGCTACCCACATCATGCCTCCCTACAAATGGATAGAATTGATGCGTGCCGAGTTAGAAGCTGGTTCTACCTATGTAATTGCTGAAGCCAGGGAAGCAGGTAATGTGGGCATCTATCGCACATCGGGCGAGGTAAGGGAAGGATTGGTACAGGAAATATTGACACAGATACCTTATGAAAAAATCATTTGGGAAGCACCTCAAAAATCACAACAAGTTTACTTTTTGGAGCTTTTAGGTGCTAATGTGAACCTGGGTAATCTGGCACCATCAGAGGTTATTCCGTTGGAGTCTACAAGGCTGGGATTGAGGGGTGATACCTTTAATCTTTTTCTTGACCCTTCAGGACAAGGCCTTATAAAATAAAGTTCCTAGTAAATCGTCGGTGATTTTGAAATAATAATAACCATTCAGTCCAGTAATAGGAATTATTGGATTGAATGGGTGGTAAGCAGGAAAATATCAATCTTAACCTGTCTGCCAAATGGCAGGCTTTCAATACATAGACATCCTTGCCATCGCTATATGGCCTTATAGGCTACCCTCTATCCCACTCTTTTTCACCTGCGTATTTCAGAAAGAAATTTACTGAAAAACGCATTGAGGCCGACTATCGCTCCTTCCCACTCAAAGATTTAAAAGAATTAAAACCACTACTCAAGCAAAATCCTGATTTGGTAGGGATCAACGTTACCATACCTTATAAGGAAGCCATTTTACCACTACTCCACGACATTGATATTGTGGCGCTGGGAATTGGCGCAGTAAACTGTATTGCCATAGAAGAAGGCATACTTAAAGGCTACAATACTGATGCCATAGGTTTTAAACAAAGCCTGATACCCCTGTTGCTAACCCAGCATACCAATGCTCTGGTATTGGGTACTGGCGGCTCATCAAAAGCAGTAAAATACATCCTCCAAAAATTAGGTATTCCATACCAAAGTGTATCCCGCAAGGATGGCAAAGGCTATCTGGCTTATCACCAGATTGATGAGGAGCTAATGGCCACGCACAAATTGATTATCAATACTACCCCATTAGGCATGTACCCCAAGGCCCATGAATGCCCACCAATACCCTATCACTTAATAGGCCGCCAACACCTGCTCTACGACTTGATTTACAACCCAGAAGTGACCCAATTTCTAAAACTGGGTGCAGAAAATGGTGCAGCCATAAAAAATGGTTTCGAAATGCTACAAATACAGGCCGAGGCTAGTTGGGATATTTGGCAAAGCCAAAGATTATAAAATGTTTCGGAGTGGCGTTAGTAGTGAATAAATCACAGAATCTAAAAACTGACCCTCGAAATAATAATTCTCTTTGAAATGAGCCTCTTTTACAAACCCGCAACGCTCCACCAGTTTCATTGAAGCCTCATTATCCTTGTCTATATTAGCCTCCACACTGTGCAATTTCAGTGTGCTAAAGCCATAATCAAGCACCACCTTCATTGCTTCGTGCATGATGCCTTTGCCATGAAAGGCAGGATCAAGCAAATAACCAATCTCGGCACGGTGATTTTCACTTTCTATTCTCCAAAAACCAATGGTACCTATCAATGTCGGATTATCCACAAGAGTTATAGCCCAAGTAATACCTTCGTTACTATAGTATCGTTGATTAATAACATCAATTAGTTTGTGCACCTCCTCTATTTCCTTAGTAAGTGGGCGGGCAATATATTTCATTACTACGGGGTCCTTGCGCAGTGGAAATAATGCTTCGGCATCCTCACTTTTTAACTGGCGTAATTGTAACCGCTCTGTAAGTATATTGGGGAATTCCCCGAAATTGATATCTAACATTTTTTCTAAGTTAAAAGTGAAAGGTTAAAAGTTAAAACAGTTTTTGCTGAAATTATGCAATATGATAGGCCTAAAAATATTAGTGGCAAATTTTTACTTCCTTATAAAATTGCAGTCTATAAATTATTACCACTAAAACAACCAATTACATTATCTCAGAACAGCTACTAAAACATATTACTACTATCAAAACTAATACTTTTAGAAATACAAAAACCACAATTTATTGAGGTCATTTAGGGCGCTTTTATTACTTTACATTCATTTCACTAAGGTTTATGTCTATTAAGAGTCACCTCATTATCGTATTTCTGCTGTGTTTTTTAATTGCAACTATAGGATGCAAAAGTGGAGGGCATGAAAAACCCCAACTACCTAAAGAGCTACAAAGCGAGTGGTATAAACGCTATAGTGGCACCGTAAATGGTAATAAGGTTGTGGTGAACCTGCACCATTATGATGGCAAAACATTTGGCTTCTGTTATTACCCTGATGTAGATGCTTTTACCGACCTTATTGAAACTGAAGGAATAGAAGACACCTTCAATCTGTATATGGGTGAATGGGAAAGGGCATATCATACAGACAGGCTCGATGATAGCTGGGCGCTTACCCTAAAGAGTATTACCGCCATGGGTAAAATATTCGCAGGAAAAGATAAGTGGGATACAACCGGAAATAGAAAGCCTACTACAATTACATTGACAGAAGACTACCCTATGGGCTCGTATCCCTTGGAAATTATTATCCATACCGACTCTGTTGAAGAAAAAATAGGCAAAGACTATGCCGCAGTATTTACCTATTTCCAGTTACTCTTACCTTCAGCCAAAATGAATAAGGATGAGGCTGACTTTTTCAACCAAAGCCAGATGCATCTGGTAGGTGGCGATAGCCTTGGGGCAACAGATATAAGAGATTATTTCAGAAAAGAGAATAGGAAAATTTTCATGGCTTTCAGGCGCACAAAACCAGATACTACCACATCGAAAAAAGACGCTGAAGAAAATGAAACAAGCCTGGAAATATCCCGAAATTTGTTTGTGCTCTACAATGAAAAAGGCATACTCTCTTTAGAGCTGCACGACTACAAGGGTAATGGTGGGGAATCTAGCCTAAACTCAGAAACAAGCCAGTATACCTGCCTGGATATGGCTCAAAAGAAGGCATTAAGCTTGCAAGACATAATAAAACCTGATACCCTAGTACTAAATCAACTCCTGGAACCCAAACTCAAAGCAGAGTTGAGCCGATTTGCCAAAGCATCTTCTGATGCTACACCACTAAAACCATTCAATACCAATTTCTTCCTAACAGGTAGTGGGCTTTGGTTTTGCTATAATCCGGGCAGGGTAAGGAAGGATATTAGTGAGGAAATAATTGTGCATCTAAAATGGTCAGAACTATATGGTTTGCTCAATGATGATTTTAGGAAAAGAATGGGGATATGAAATAGCTTTACAAATTTATTAGAATGGGCTATGTGTATTTTCTATACTTAGCACGAATCAAATGGCACTTTGCTCACAAAATGAAACAATGGCTGCTAATATTTTTGGAGAGTGGTGTAGAATTTTATTTTTACGTTAACTTTGCGCTATAAAGGATTAACCAATAATCAAATACGATTTTTAGGCCTTGATAAAAACCAGAATTCCATTACTTATAAAAATATTCAGGTTTCGGCTCCAAAAAAATTCATTTAAATAAAATAATCCTTTCTCGTTAACCTAAAAAGTATATTTTTGCAGCATAAAATTAAATGCATTATCTATGTCTGAAATTGCAAATCGCGTTAAGAAAATTATCGTGGACAAATTAGGTGTTGACGAATCAGAAGTAACCCCAGAGGCGAGTTTTACAAACGACCTTGGTGCCGATTCGTTAGATACAGTTGAATTGATTATGGAATTCGAAAAAGAATTCAACATCTCAATTCCTGATGAACAAGCAGAAACCATAACTACAGTATCACATGCTGTAAGCTACTTGGAACAACATGTAAAGTAATTAATTAACAATTACAGCAACAGAAATCGTTCGATGAACTTAGAGTTAAAACGGGTTGTCGTTACGGGCCTCGGTGCCGTAACGCCATTAGGCAAAGGCATTCCCGGTTATTGGGATGGATTGGTTAATGGTGTTTCCGGTGCCGGTTTCATCAAGCAATTTGATGTAACCAAATACAAGACAAAATTTGCTTGTGAGGTTAAAGATTTTAACCCCGAGGATCATTTTGATCGTAAAGAGGCACGTAAATTAGACCGCTTTTCCCAATTTGCTTTAGTGGCTGCTGAAGAAGCAGTACTTTCTGCTAATCTCACCCAAGAGGGGATTAACCAGGATAGAGTTGGCGTGATCTGGGGATCAGGAATAGGGGGTATGATTACCTTTATTGAAGAAATGAAAGGTTATTGTAAAGGTGATGGTACCCCCCGTTTCAATCCATTCTTTATTCCTAAGCTTATTTTGGATATTGCCGCAGGGCATATCTCCATGAAATATGGTTTCCGTGGGCCTAATTTCTGCACAGTAAGTGCATGTGCATCTTCTACCAACTCTATTATTGATGCCTTGATGTATATCAGGCTAGGAAAAGCCGATGCAATTGTATGCGGTGGTTCTGAGGCTGTAGTTACTGAGGCTGGTATAGGAGGTTTTAATGCAATGAAAGCACTTTCTGAGCGTAATGACGACCCAGGTACAGCAAGCCGCCCATTTGATCTTAACCGTGATGGTTTTGTATTGGGTGAGGGTGCCGGTGCAATCATACTTGAAGAGTATGAACATGCAAAGCGCAGGGGTGCCCACATTATTGCCGAAGTAGCCGGTGGTGGTTTAAGCGCTGATGCTTACCATCTTACCGCTCCCCATCCCGAGGGACTTGGTGCCTATAATGTAATGAAAAATGCACTTGATGATGCCGGTTTGAAACCAGAAGATATTGATTACATCAATGTACATGGAACATCTACCCCATTAGGCGATATCAGTGAGATTACCGCTATCCAAAGAGTATTTGGAGAGCATGCTTATAAGGTAAATATCAGTTCTACCAAGTCAATGACAGGCCATCTGTTAGGTGCTGCAGGAGCTATAGAGGCTATTGCAAGTATCCTGGCTACGGTTCATGATATTATACCTCCTACAATCAACCACTTTACTGACGATCCGGTGTTTGACCCAAGGCTTAATTTTACTTTCCACAATGCACAAAAGAGGACAGTAAATGCAGCCCTAAGTAATACATTTGGATTTGGAGGACACAATGCATCTGTAATATTTAAAAAATTCCAGGATTAGCATTGCGGCGCCTCATTAATCGCATCCTTAAAAAATCATCTCCGGAAAAGCAGCTCATACTGCAACTTGAACATCTTTTGGGATTTACGCCCCGTCGTATCTCCTATTACCAGTTGGCATTAATGCACCGGTCTAAACCGGAAGATGCTACTGATAGTAATGAGCGATTGGAGTTTTTGGGTGATGCCATTTTGGGGGCTATTATTGCCGAATACCTCTTCAAAAAATACCCTTACAAACCCGAAGGTTTCCTCACCGAGTTGAGGTCCAGGATTGTGAGAAGGGAAACTATGAATAATGTGGCAGTAAGGATGGGTCTGAACAAACTGGTGCAATATAACCAGAATGACAGGGGTCTTAGCCGTAGCCATATATTTGGTAATGCCCTTGAAGCTCTGATAGGTGCTGTATACCTCGACCGTGGTTTTTCCATTACACGCACATTTATCCTCAATCAATTGGTAAAAGCCTATATTGACCTGGATACAATGGAAAGTACCGATACCAATTACAAAAATCAATTATTAAGCTGGGCACAAAAAAATGGTCACACAATGACCTTTGATACTCTTGAAGAAAAACAAGAGGGTACCCGCAAATTGTTTATTGTAGGTATAGTGGTGAATGGTGAAGTAATGGCTAAGGGAAGTGGCTTTAATAAAAAAGAAGCTGGCCAGGTAGCTGCTCAGAATGCCCTTGTGATTATTAATGGTAATAAGGAGTCAGAATAGACGCTTATATCGATAATCCATAATAATATAGTCCCTGCATGCAGGGACTATATTATTATGGACAACGCTTACTAACCTATTACTTAATTATAACTCAATTGCAAACTATTGTTGAACTTGAAACCTATACCATGGATTGTTTGGATATTAACAGCCTCCTGAGATTTGAAATATTTCCTGATTTTAGTAATAAATACGTCCATACTACGACCCAGGAAGAAATCGTCCTTACCCCAAATATTGAGCAGGATATCCTCACGCTTCACAATACGATTGGCATTCAGGCAAAGATACTTAACCAGGTCTGCTTCCTTTTGGGTGAGCTGATGGTGCTCAGTATCGTTCCTTAAAACAAGGTTTTCATGATCAAATTCGAAATCACCAATCTTGAATAAGAAATGAGCTTTCTCATCTTCCTTCTTCCTGCGCTTAAGGAATACCTTGATTTTCATCAATAATATTTGGTAATTGAAAGGCTTGGTGATATAGTCATCAGCACCACACTCAAAACCGGCAATTTTATCCTTCTCCATACATTTAGACGACATCAACAATACAGGAATGTCCTTGTTCTTTTTACGGATGTTTTTAGCCAGTTCCATACCATCTTTTCTTCCTGGCATCACAATATCCAGTAAGCACAAATCGTAGTTGTTTTTCATGAACTGACTCCACGCAAGGGTAAAATCATGACAAAGGGTAACGTCATAATTCTGATCGATAAGAAAGTACTTAATAAGATTACCTGTAACCTTATCATCTTCTACCAATAATATTTTCGTACGGTGCTGTGACATGTTGATGTATTTTGTTAACATAATTCAAACTCCGTGCCAAAAACGTAAACCATTGATTATCAATGTATTTAAAAATAAAAAGGTCAATTTTATTCCAAAATGTGGAATTTTTTTCCAAATAAAGGATTGCGAAAACTATACGATAACAAAAGTAGTAGGTTTAATCCCTAATTTGGAAAATTGCACTTTTATATACCTAAAGTGTGCCGAAACGCCTATCGCTAGTATTAGTAGTATCAATCTCAGTGAAAAGTGCTTTGATTTTTCCTTTATGATACAAGTATAGTTAGGCAAATAGGCCTATTTATAACGAAGGAACCATGCCGGGCGGGCATGGTTCCTTCGTTATTTATTGTCAAAAATACTTAAACTAATTCTTTTCCATTTTCTGGACAGTGATTATTGCTCCATTTTCATCATAGAGAGTCATCAGGTAAGTCCCATCAGGTAAGCTACCGATATCCAGGGAATGGGCATCTGCCTGATCTATTACCATTCTACCAGCCATATCATTCACAATTGCCCTAACTTTTACTGCACATTCAATGTACAATTTACCAGTTGTTGGGTTCGGATAGATATTAACTTTAGGAGCATTCACATTGTTAACACCAACCTGCCTGATATCAAAATGGAACCATGCACTAGTACCCTTACAACCATTAATATCAGTTACTACACAATAGTAATACTCATTGTAAAGCGCAGCAATACTAGGTGAATTAGCCCCTGGGATTTTACCCATAATACTATCATACCATTGGTAATTTACATAAGGTGTATCACAATACAAAGTTTGTGAATACCAGTTGTAAGTTACATTAGGTGTTGGTCCAGAACGAACATTAATTGCTTTAGTAGTAGAACAACCCGTAGGTAAAGTATATTTAAAAGTAGCCGTACCACCAGAAATCGTAGTTACAATACCTGTTCCAGAAGTAATAGTTGCTAATGATGGCGTAAGGCTTGTCCATGTACCACCAATTGAGGCGTCATACAATGTATCCTGAATACCAGGACAATCGATATCCTTACCTGTAATTGGCAATGGTAGGGGATTCACTGTTACCAGTACGCTTGACTTACATCCCGGGTTTATTGTGAAATAAATAGTGACTGTATCAGAATTAAGACCTGTTACAATTCCCGTAGTGCTTACTGTTGCTACTGAGTTATTACCACTAGACCATCTACCCCAGAAATCAGCATTTGTTAGTGCAGTTGTTGCGCCTACACATAAATGTGTTGTACCCAATATTGCCGGAGGATTAGCTATTACCCTGATAGTATCTTTTGATTTACATCCAGAAGGCAGTGTATAAGTAATAATAGTAGTACCGATGGTTAATCCAGCTACCAAACCACTATCAATAGAAATAGTAGCAACTGAAGTATTACTACTCCTCCAGGTACCACCACCTACTATGTCGGTTTTATAACCAACTCCACCAAGACAAATAGTATCCCTACCCTCAATTGGAGCAATTGGATTCACTGTCATAGCCTTAATAGTACTACAGCCAGTACCAATTGTATAAGAAATATTCACTCCACCCATTGATACACCAGTAACAATACCGTTTGTACCTACAGATGCCAAACTACTTGCTCCGCTGGTCCAAACTCCACCAGGTAATGAAACAGTAAGAGGGGTTGTAGAACCTGCGCATATTGTAGATGCACCTGTAATTGATGATGGGACAGGAGTTATTGATATTGTACCTGTGGTATAGCAACCAGTAGGTAATGTATAAGTAATTCTATCCAAACCGGCTGAGACGCCAGTTACGACCCCGGTCGATGGGTCAATAGTAGCTACGCCTGTAGCAAAACTTGACCAGTTACCACCAGCTGTTGAATCATATAAGGTAGTTGTATAACCCACACATGCATATCGGTTACCATAAATACTCCTTGGCAATGGATTAACTGTTACAGTATATCCTACATCAGTACCACATCCATTGGTATAATTGATACTTATTGTACCAGTACTAACTGGTGTAATAACACCATTTACCAAACCAATTCTTGCAACAGAAGTATCGCTACTGGCCCATGTACCACCTGCAGAACCTTCAACCAATGAAATAGTAGACCCCATACATACTGAAGTAGGACCTGTAATAGGAACAGGCAAAGCTATTACTTCAACAGATGTAGTTATATAACATCCGGTTGTACTGGCAAGGGTATAAGTAATTATTGCCGAACCAGCGGAAACACCAATTACCAAACCAGTTGAAGGAATAACCATGGCTATAGGGCTTGCACTTGAAGACCAGTCACCACCCGGTGTTGCATCATTTGCGGTTAGTGAATTACCCTGGCAAAGTGATGTAACATCAGTAATTGGTTCCGGGTTAGGATTGATAGTAATTACTGTAGTTGCTGCAGCAGTACCGCATCCATATACCACATTATAAGTAATTATTGCAGAACCTGCAGCTACACCTGTTACAACACCAGTTGTTGAATTTACAGTTGCCATTGTAACATTGGAACTAATCCAGGTACCACCCGGAGAACCTCCAACATCGGCAAGACTAATAGACTGTCCCGGACAAGTAGACGAAGGACCAACTATGAAACCACCAGTAGGTGGTACACAAATATTAGTAACAGAAATTGTACCACATGCAGCATTATTACCTTGAGTGTGTATTACAGATGTCATAGAAGGGTC
>CANGSR010000109.1 GCA_947456055.1 Chitinophagaceae bacterium | reverse complement strand
CACTTCATTTACTGATTGTATGGTAATGGGTGCATTTAAAAGCATGAATCATTAGCATAGTTTTGAATGCATTGATGGCAAAACTATAATGAAAGACCATTTTTGTTACGAAACCCCTTTTGGGATATTTGGAAGGGCATTTGATTTTCTCTTACTAAAAAGACACATGACTCGTTTCCTGAAAATTAGGAATGCAATGATGCAGGAGCAAGCTGAGCAACTTGTTATCAGGTAGTTACCCTAATTTATTTCCCAATTATTGGGGCTAGATTTGCAAAAAATAACCTCAATAAAATGATTAGTGACCAGTTGAACGACATTAATATCATTGTTCAAAAAGAATTTGCACCCTTATCTGACAGCATGCTGAATACCGCCCCTGCCGCAGGTAAATGGAGCATTTCTGAATGCCTGGATCATATTGTCATTTCAAATGAAACCTATTTTGCTGCTTTCGATTCGGTTTTGAGTGGTAAATATATACCAGGATGGTGGGGTAGAATCAATCCATTTAGTGGTTTTATTGGTAAAAAGGGTTTGCAAATTGTTAGTTCTGATACTGCAAAGTTAAAAGCCCCAAAGTTATTTGCTCCAGGAAAACCTGGTGATGTGCAGAACATAGCAGCGAAGTTTACCACTCACCAGCAAAGGTTGAAAGTTTATTTTGACAGGCTTGAAAACAGAAAATTACTCAATGAAGTAATAAGTTCACCAGTTACGGCTGCCCTAACCTTTAAGATAGGTGATGTGTTGGAAATATTGGCTGAACATGAAAGACGCCATATAAAACAGGCAATTCATGCCAAGCAATTGCTGAATAGGAAGAAATAAATAGCTACATTTGGTTTTGTTAATCAGTGTTTTCTCTAAAAGTTTAATGGTGAAATAAATTATTTTCCGGTTTACCCAACCATTATTAATCTTTTACCGTCTTATTATAAACATTGGGTTAAAGTTTGGATAAAAAACTGAAAATTATATTTGGTGGTGTCAGAAATTTTAACTTTTTTGCAGTCTAATTAATCACAATAAAATTCTCTCTATAGCGCAAACTTCTACATTAAAACCAATTCTTAACGTATGGCGTGATTGTTACGTGACGTTTAAACAAGGTAGAAGTTATGCAGCTAATCCAACAATTTTCGGATGCCGAATTGATTCATGAATATATTCATGGACAAGAGTATGCCCTAGAGGTACTTATTAACCGTTACAAGGATAAAATATATACCTCGGTATATATGCTTGTTAAGGATAAGTATCTGGCTGAAGATATTTTTCAGGATGCTTTTCTGAAAATGATTAAAACCATAAAGGAAGGTCGCTATGCCGAACAAGGCAAGTTCCTGCCATGGGCCATAAGAGTAGCCCATAACCTTTGTATGGACCACTTCAGGCGTACAAGGAATAATATCCCTGTTACCCTGCCTGATGGCCAGGATATTGGCTGCCTCTTTACCACTGGTGAATTGCCAAGTGACGGTATCGAAAGGCGCCAGGTACACGACAGTGTGCGTAAACTGGTAGAGAGCCTGCCTGAGGAGCAAATGGAGGTAATAGTGCTACGTATCTATGCCGACCTTAGCTTTAAGGAAATTAGCGAGCTTACAGGTGTAAGTATCAACACGGCCCTCGGCAGAATGAGGTATGCACTCATCAATTTGAGGAAATCAATTGACGAAAAGAAGATGGTATTGCGCTAATAATTTTGCTGATTTTATAGAGATATTGGTGCGTTAACAAAATTGCTTAATGTTTCTTTAAATTCATTAACAATAAGGTAATAGAGCTTTTTTCTGGAGTAAATAGGCCTATATTTGTTTTTTTAGAAATAATGTAATCGCTTATTACAACACAAGTAAACTAAAATAAGGATTTATTGATTAATTTCCTTAGTTTTTTTTAGATTTGTATCCTTATGGCTCAGATACCCCGCTTTTTTTATAATAGCCCCCTGGTTATTAATACTACCGTGAGATTAGATGCAGATACCGCCAAACACATTTGGCAGGTACTGAGAATGGATGCAGATGATAAAATATTATTGACTGATGGTAACGGTACTACCGCCGAAGGTAGTATCCATATTGCTGAAAGGCATAAGTGTGACGTGACTATTGAAAAGGTTACACTGCACCCTAGGCCGGGTAGGGTTTTCCATCTCGCAGTGGCTTTTACGAAAAATAACAGCCGCAACGAGTGGTTGCTCGAAAAAGCTACAGAACTGGGTGTAGGGTCAATAATACCAATTGACGCTTACCGCTCTGAAAAAACACATATCCGTATAGACAGGTGGAATAAAATCCTTCAGTCGGCAATATTACAGTCGCAACAACATTATCTACCACAGCTACATGAGATTACGCCATTGTATAAAGTATTAGAAATGTTTAAGGATGTGCCACAAAAGCTGGTGGCGCATTGCATTAACGATGAAATAAAAAGACCCTTAGCCGAATTGTTAAAACATGAGGAGGACGCCATTCTTTTGATAGGTCCTGAAGGGGATTTCTCTTTAGAAGAAGTAGTTTTGTGTAATCAGAAAGGCTATAAATCAGTGTCGCTGGGTGGTCAAAGATTACGTACCGAGACCGCTGCAATTATGGCCTCAGCCTACTTTAATTTGATTTCAGATGTTAAAATATAAGCACCTATTATTTTTCATTTTATTACCTTTTATTGTTTTTTCAGCCAATGCCCAAAATATAAAGTTGGGCCTACTGGTATATAATGGTGGTGGTGACTGGTATGCTAATCCTACGTCGCTACACAACCTTGCCCAATACTGTAATGAACAGTTGCATACAAATTTCGACCTCACGGAAGCTCATGTAGAAGTAGGTAGTCCTGATATTTTTAATTACCCCTTCATCCATATGACCGGTCATGGCCGCTGGGCACTAAGCGATGCAGAAGCCCAAAACCTGAGGAAATACCTGGAAGGTGGGGGATTCTTGCATATTGATGATAATTATGGCCTGGATCCCTATGTGAGGCCGGCACTAAAAAAAGTATTTCCAGAAGCCGAATTGGTAGAATTGCCATTTGACTATGCCATCTACCATCAGAAATTCAATTTCCCGAATGGCTTGCCTAAAATTCATGAGCATGATAATAAGCCACCTAAGGGTTATGGCCTGATTTATAAGGGCAAACTTGTATGTTTCTACAGTTACGAAACCGACCTGGGTGATGGCTGGGAAGACTTTGATGTGCACCGTGACCCACCCGAAAAGCATATTGCGGCCCTGCAAATGGGTGCGAACCTTATTCAATATGTATTTACCATCAATCCCAATACCCCTTAGTCCTTACTGATTAAATACCCCATAAGGCCAGTATCTGGGCACTATGGTTTTTGCTTTCTACCTTTTCTATAATATGGTCAATTTCACCTTTTTCATTGATGAGGAAGGTAGTACGCACCGTGCCCATAAAGGTTTTTCCCATAAACTTTTTCATTTGCCAGATACCATATTTGTTCACCAACTCCATTTCGGTATCAACTAGTAAAGTGAAGGGTAGGGAGTATTTTGCCTCAAATTTCTTATGGCTTTTCTGGTCATCAGTACTTACGCCTAGCACAACTATTCCTTTTTGGCCTAGGGAATTGAAATTATCTCGTAAGTTACAGGCTTCGGTAGTGCTAGTAGGGGTATTGTCGTGTGGGTAAAAATAGAGGACTACCTTTTTGCCAAGATAGTCGCTCAAAGAATGTTTAATGCCATTTTGGTCTATTGCTTCAAATGTCGGTGCCTTATCTCCAATCTTTAAATCCATACTACAAAATTACGCCAATAGGCCAGACAATGCAGCCTTTTCAGATTATTTATTGACATTCACAAATCGTCAATTACTATTGAAATGTGGATAAACGGCCCACAATAACCATTCATTAGCTTACCAGACTGACCATAATTATTTGTCATTGGACTAACAATGCGTACCTTGCGCCAGCAAAATCGAAAAGCAAAAATTTTATGTCTGAAAATCTGAAAAACGTTACGATTATTGGTTCTGGTACAATGGGAAATGGTATCAGCCATGTATTCGCACAATGTGGCTTCTCTGTCAATATGATGGATATCAAGCAGGAAGCACTTAACAAAGCGGTTGCTACTATTGGTAAAAACATGGACCGTCTTGTGGCTAAGGGCTCTCTTACTGAAGAAGACAAAGCTGCATCTTTGGCTCGCATTACCACATATACCGATATGGCTGAGGCAGTAAAAAATGCCGACCTGGTAATTGAAGCAGCATCAGAAAATATTGATTTGAAGTTGAATATTTTCCGCCAGTTAGATGAGCTTTGTCCTGCACATTGCATTCTTGCTACCAATACTTCTTCTATCTCTCTTACACGCATAGGTAGTGTTACCAAGCGCCCGGGAAAGGTAATAGGTATGCACTTTATGAATCCGGTGCCTGTAATGAAGCTGGTAGAAATCATCAATGGTTATGCTACTGAGGCTGAAGTTACGTCTACTATTTATCACCTGTCTGAGCGCCTGGGTAAGGTGCCATGTGTGGTGAACGACTATCCAGGCTTTATCTCTAACCGTATCTTAATGCCGCTAATCAACGAAGCAGTATTAGCACTACAGGAAGGTGTAGCTGGTGTTACCGAAATTGATACTATTATGAAGCTAGGTATGGCTCACCCAATGGGTCCATTACAACTTGCTGACTTCATAGGTCTTGATACCTGTTATTCAATCATGCATGTATTACACATGGGCTTTGGTAACCAAAAGTATGCTCCAGCAACCTTATTGGCCAATATGGTTCAGGCAGGATACATGGGTGTGAAATCTGGTGAAGGTTTCTACAAATACACTCCAGGTAGCAAAGAGCTGGTGGTGAGTGCACGTTTCGCCAGCAAACAATGGAAAATCTAACCTGAAAGCCTCCCGGCTTTTATAAATATCTGCGACAGAGGCTTAGGTCTCTGTCGCTTTTTTTATTTTGTTATTTACCGAGGTGAAACAACGGCTGGTGTAAAAAATGATGTTATTACTGCATTACATTAGGTACATTTTCTTATAGAAAAATTTAAACCCGAAGGGTTGACATTATTGTAGAAATGAGTCAATAAAAGGTGGAGAACCCTGAAAGGGTGACATTATTTGTCGACATTCAATTACTTCAATTTTTCCAAGGTCAGAAGGAATAGTTCGAACACCACCCCCAATCCCCATAATATCCACCCCAACAATCCTTACAACTACCTAAATTTGCAATATGCACCAACTGGTAATAGCATCAAACAATCAGGGAAAGATAAGGGAGATAAGGCCGTTGATAAATGGTATTGAATTGCTCTCCCTAAAGGATATAGGCTTTACAGATGAGATACCGGAGCCCTACCACACCTTTGAGGAAAATGCCCTTGTAAAAGCCATAACAATACAGAAATTCAGCAACAAAAATGTGTTTGCCGATGACAGCGGGCTTTGTGTAAATGCACTGGGTGGTGAGCCTGGAGTAGATAGTGCCCACTATTGTGGTGAGCGAAATGATGAAAAGAACCTGCGACTGGTATTAGAAAAACTAAAAGGCGAAGCCGATAGGACAGCCTACTATAAAGCGCTCATTTGCTTGATATGGGATGGAGAGGTTTATTATTTTGAAGGTACCTGCGAGGGCCGCATTATAGAGGAAAAGAAGGGTAGTGGAGGTTTTGGCTACGACCCTATATTTATACCCGATGGCTATGAACAAACATTTGGCGAACTACCCCTGGAAATAAAAAACCAGATAAGCCATAGAGGCAAGGCTGTAAAAAAATTGGTGGCCTGGCTAAATGAGAAAACAGGAATGAATGAGGAGTGATAACAAAACGAAATACAATGCAACAGGATATCTAAAATGTGTCGTCCTGAAAACGCAAAATCCAGGAGCGATGGGCATCGCCCATCGAATAAGTGATGGTTCATAAACCTCATAAAACAAATGCAATATGAAATTTTCAATAGGTGACTTAATCATACTGAACCGCACAGGCGAAGAAGGCCATATACTATCCTACATCAACGACAAAATGGTGGAGGTAGAGGTAAATGGCACCAGCTTCCCTGTGTATCTGGAAGATGTAGACCATCCCTATCTGAAATGGTTTACCGATAAAACCGTAAAAAAGAAAACAAAGCCTAATGAACTCCAGCTACCGGTAGAGAAAATAATAGAGCGCAAACAACGCCTCGCCAAGGGGATATACCTCTCCTTCATGCCGGTATTTAAGGCCGATGTGATGGAAGAAGTGGTGGAATCACTAAAAATATACCTGCTCAACGAAATGCCCCTCTCGGTAAAATTCCTCTACGATGTGCGCATAGCCAATAAAAGCGATTTTCACCACGAGGGCACACTACATGCATTTGGCAATTTATACCTGCATAGCATACCTTATGAGCAAATGAATGACCAGCCGAGGTTCAACTGGGAACTTATCGATTCCGGCAATGCCAATATGGAAAAAACAGAAGGTGTACTAAGGATAAGGCCAGCCAAATTGTTTGAACACATCAACCAGGTATTAGAAAAGAGCGAACCCACTTTTAGTTATGTATTGATTGATGATTTCCTACCCAAGAAGAAGGCTGCACCTATTGAACAATTTGTACCGCCCGTGAAGTTACAGGCAATGCCCCTGGTAACAACCCGCACCATAGAGGCTGCAAAAAGCGAAATAGACCTGCACATAGAGCAACTGGTAGATAATATGAAGGGCCTCACAAATGCCGATATCATTAAAATACAACTTAATACCCTGCAGCACTACCTACAGCTAGCCATAGTGCACCGCCAGGAGCGTATGGTAGTAATCCATGGACTTGGCAAGGGCAAGCTAAGGGAAGAGGTACATGCCATCTTAAAACAAACCCCCGAAGTAACCCGCTTCAAAAATGAATGGAGAGGAAGGTATGGATTTGGTGCTACTGAGGTGTTTTTTAGGTATTTGTAGGGGGGATTCTTGTAAATGTGATAATGCACTAAATTTACCCTTGATAATAAACAGTCATATATTGTTAAAATGGAATTCAGCCCCAATAACCATATAGTTAAACTCTGCCTGCAGGGTATGGATTTGGAAGAAAATGGCAGACCTGAGGAAGCAATCCAAATATTTATCCGTGCCTGGAATGATGCGACAAATGACTTTGAAAAATTTCTTGCTGCCCATTATGTAACAAGGTATCAAAAAGATAAAGCAGACAAATTAAAGTGGCTGGAGACTAGACTGGAATTAGCCATGGCAATTAATAATGACTATGCTCAAGGAAATCTTCCTACCCTATATACAAATATTGCTCAATGCTATGAGGAATTAGGTGACCCTGACAGTGCAAATAGGAATTATGATCTAGCCATTTCCTCAAAAGGCGAACTAACAGACAAGGGGCCTTTTTACCATGGTACAAAAGCAGATTTGCAGGTTGGTGATTTGTTGACTGCTGGGTTCAGGTCGAATTACACGCCCGAAATTATAATGAACCACATTTATTTTACGGCAATCATCAATGGAGCCGGGCTTGCTGCTGAAATAGCCAAAGGTCATGGTATCCCCCGTGTATATATCGTAGAACCAATGGGGAGTTTTGAAAATGACCCGAATGTTACGGACAAAAAATTCCCCGGCAATCCTACAAGATCCTACCGCAGCCAGTCACCATTAAAAATTATTGGTGAAATAACAGAATGGGCAAGACTTACACCCGATGCACTTCAAAAATGGCGGGAACGGTTGGCTAAGATTGAGAGGGATGAGAGGGCGGGGATTGTGAATTGAGTTGTGAGATGCTCTATATTCAATCCATAAAAAAAGCCCCCTAAAATTTTAGGAGGCTTTTATGTTTTTTGAAGTGACATCGTTGGGACTCGAACCCAAGACCCATACATTAAAAGTGTATTGCTCTACCAACTGAGCTACGATATCATAAAAAAAGAACTGATTCCCTGTCGTTTTCGCTAAGGGAGTGCAAAGATACGAATTATGTTTTCCTGACAAAATCTTTTTTCAAGAAAAATGAAAAATAAATGTGCCTAGGGGCTATGTTTCTGGTTATCAGCCTATTCCCAATAGCTCTAATTGGCGTTCCAGTAACTGTTTTTGGCAATAAAACCCCGAATTATAGCTCCAGTTGCCAAATTCGTGGATGCAATCGTTGATGATTTTTATTTCATTCTGGGCAAATTTGCTGCCATTCAGGTTGGTATAGGTCATTTTCTTTAGGTTGGTGGCGCTCGCCGGTATGGTGAACTTGTAGTGAAGGGCAGGGTCGGCAAGGTATTGGGCCAATTTTTCCATCCGGCTCATCAGGGCATCGGTGGCTTCCTGTAGTTGGGCAGCCATCTTCATATTGTTTTCTACCGAGTAGGTCTTGTCTATACAGGGCTCTACCAATGGTAAAAAGTGATTGCAGAATGTGAGGTTCTCATTCATCTTTTGCTGTATTTCGAAGTACTGCTTATAGTAGTTCCGGATATTTACCCTGGTAGCATCACTTATTGCTGCGGACTTATGGAGCAGGTAGAGAAATACCTGCTCATCGGTTTCCTGTAGCTTGTCTACAAGGGCTTTCAATTCACTTTCTAGGGTTGTCCTGATGGTGGCTGCATAGCTTGCCTTGTATTTTTCCCCGTTGTAGTCAAACGATTTGATGCCGCTGGTTTTCTCTTCTACCTGCATCAGTAGCCTTATGTCTTTTTCCAGTGCTATCCTTTGGGTGTTTATGCTGGTTTGCTGTGTGAAAAACTGTTCTAAATTGGTAATCTCCACAGTGCGGTCGGGTAGGGTAAAAGGGTCGAATTTTGATATTTCCCTACCTCGGTAGTAGTGGTCATACAGGGCAGGGTACCTATTATCCTGCTCAGCCTCTCGTACTTCCTTTATGAATGCCTCATCATTGGCCACGGTGGGCATTATCTTGAATTTTACGTTTTCATAGAGGTCTTTGGTCAGGGTTTCCTGTATTTTATTAGGGTCAGAGAATAGTAGCCATGCCGACTCGTCAATAACCTCCCCATTTACATTGATATGTTTCAGGGCTTCTTCCCGCTGCTGCATAGTAGGGTGCGAAGCCCAGGCTTCTACTATACTTATGCGTGAAGAAGCCATATAATTATTGCCTTCTGTGCCCAACAGGGGTAGGCCATTATTTACTTTCAGCTTGAATTGAGTGGACATACTTCCTGCTATTATGCGCTGGTGGGTATATAGGTTGCCGCCTTTCAGGCCCAGGGCCACCCATTCATTGTATTTTTGTAGCACGGTATTGTAGCAGTCATCAGCAAATTCTATCCTCCTCAGGGCGTGTATGGCATTATTGCTGCCCGCCGCCATTGCCGACATGGCATCAGCATGAAATTCCATTTGCTGGGTCAGCAGGCTGTATTGCTTATTCACCATCTTATAGGCCAGTTTTTGCACATTCTGTATCCCTGTTACCATACTAATAGTGATGCGGGCACAAAGCGCAAATGCATTATGTATATTGGCCCACGATACCAGGATATTGTGGTAGTTCTGGTTTTCATATAGCATATTGTATATGGCCTGGTTCACCTGGTATACATAACTACCTGCCCTCATACTCTTTTGGGAGAAATGGCCGAACTCATGTGCTATTACCGATTTTAGCTCACTTACATTCACCATATTCACGAGCCCCATGCCAATGAGCAGGTTTTTGCGGACAGGGAAAAACATGCTTTTCAGTGTGGAATCGTAAAATACCGAAGCATTTACCTCTGTGCTTATGTAAATGTGTTTTGGGAAATCGGTGCCGGTTTCCTTGCTTAGTCGTCTGATGAACTCAAACAGCACTGGTTCGTCCTGCTCAAAAATTTCGGTCATACCGCTCCTGTCAGTCTTTTTACGCTCAAAAAGGAATTTTACTAAAAAGTATAGAACCATCAACCCTGCAATAATAAGGCCCGCACCAAAAGCTATTACGAAAATGTTGTGGATATAAAATATAAGGGCACCGCCGCATATGGCCAGAAAGGCTGCCATAGCAATACCTGCAATTAGTAGTGAAATGTAGATAATGGCGAATAGCACAAGGGCAACGATAACCTTTCTTACCCGGGATTTGAATATGGCCGATGGTTTGGTAAAATCGTCGTTTGTAAGTTCTGGTCCTTTAGGGTATAAGATTTCCATAAGTATTTATTGTAGCCGAAATATACTTAATTTATTTATGAGGGCTTAATTATTTAGATGATTTTTTAATGACTTTAATGTGAAGTTACTTGTTTGTACATTTTTCCTAATTGTGTTTTCGTAATTGCTGTTTGCTAGCCCAGTTCATTACATAATCAATGTTACCAAAATAAAACCCCAATGTTAAGAAATTATTAAGTCTTTGTTACCACTTTTAAAGGCCGTAGAATGGAGGTAGTTTTGTCGCAATATTAATTTTTTATTAAGAAATTGTTATGTCGTTCGATAGTGTACTAAAGTTTTTCCTGCCAAAGGACAAAGTGTTCTATACTTTATTTGAAGAAGTAGCCACCACATTGGTGCAGATGGGTAATGTATTCAAAGATGCCCTTAAGGAAGAAGACCTTACCAAAAGGGATAATTTGCTCAAGACACTTGAAAGTCTGGAACATAAGAATGACGAAATTACCCACCAGATTTTTATTGAGCTGGGCCGTAATTTCATTACACCCTTCGATAGGGAAGACATCCACTATCTGGCCACCTCGCTCGATGATATAGCCGACTATATTTGGGGCGCAGCCAAGAGGGTAGTGAACTACCAGATAAATGACGAGTACAATACCTTGCCCGCATTTGCCGAGATTATCAATAAGTCAATTGCAGCTATCAATACCTGTATTTATAGCCTCAGGGATATGAAGGACTTAAGGTTAATTACCACATCGTGCGTTACGGTCAACAGTCTTGAAAATAGTGCCGATGACTTGCTGGACAATGTAATGATGAAACTATTCACCTCAAATATTACGGCAGTGGAACTGATAAAGCAAAAGGACATCTACCAAATGCTGGAAACAGTTACAGACAAATGCGAGGATGCAGCCAATGTGGTTGAATCTATTATTATTAAATATTCTTAATGCCCTTTTATGTCGGCTCTTCTTATTGTATTAATTATCCTTGCACTTATATTCGATTATATTAATGGGTTCCATGATGCGGCTAATTCTATAGCCACCGTGGTATCCACCAAGGTACTTACACCCCTGCAGGCAGTGGTGTGGGCTGCCCTGTTCAATTTTGTGGCCTTTTTCATCTTTAAAGACCATGGCGTGGCTAATACCATTGCCAAGATTGTAAAGGAAGATGTAATTACCCTGCAGGTTATTTTGGCTGGCTTAGTGGCTGCCATTTCGTGGAACCTCCTTACCTGGTGGTTTGGTATCCCTTCCAGTTCTTCTCACACACTTATTGGTGGGTTTGCAGGTGCGGGTATTGCACATGCCGGTTTTACTGGGGTAAATTCTGAACCCATCATTAAAACAGCAAGTTTTATTGTTCTCGCTCCATTGATTGGTATGCTGATGGCCTTTATCATTTCACTCTGGTTTATCTATTCTTTTAGAAAAAGTATCTATCCCAAAATCATTTCGTGGGGGGTAATATTGGTCGTCCTGTTCTTTTTATCGCAGGTGTTGGAATTTGACAGCAAAAATTTCAAAACCCATTATGGCAACCCCATGCTGGATATCCTTTTGTTCGCCAGGAATTTTAAATGGATATTGGTGTCGTTTATTGTTATCACCATGAGTTTGTTTACCATGTTCCTTGGTTCGCTTAACGCTGCCAGGTCTACTATGTACCTTAAGCGGTTCCAGTTGGTATCATCAGCAGCATTCGGTATAGGTCATGGCGGTAACGATGCGCAGAAGGTGATGGGTATTATTACGGCAGCGTTGATAAGTACCCACTATATCAAGTCGTTCTCAGATATGCCTAACTGGGTGCCTATAGCCTGCTATTCGGCCATATCACTGGGCACACTAAGTGGTGGCTGGAAAATCATTAAGACCATGGGGACACGCATTACCAAGGTTACCCCATTTGAAGGTGTAGCTGCTGAAACAGCTGGTGCCATCACCCTATTCCTTACTGAAAATCTTAAGATACCAGTTAGTACCACCCACACCATTACCGGTTCTATTATAGGTGTAGGAGCTACTAAACGCTTATCTGCAGTGCGCTGGGGTGTTACTATTAATATCCTTTGGGCATGGGTGCTTACCATACCTGTTAGTGCCTTGCTTGCTGCAGGTATCTATGCAGTAATGGGTATGTTTATGTAAATATGTATTGATTAATCCCAATAAATGTTATAATGATAAAAGGCAGCTATGGGCTGCCTTTTATCATTATAACAAATCTATTTTAGCTGAATCTTAAAAAGTTCTTTTCTTATACCAGGCCTGCATGTTTAGCCTTAAGTATTTGGCCAATACCTACTCTTAATTCAGTAAGGTCACGATTAAGGCAATTGCGCATTTTAGTAATATCTGGTTGGCGCCTGGTCATATCGCCTTCCTTAAGTGGTGGCAGATATTTGATTTCTGACTTAGAATTGGTCATATCAATAATTATTTCGGCCAATTCCTTAATGGTAGTTAGTTTGTCGTTACCTACATTTACCACATCATTAAGAAGGAGGTCTTTCTCGAAAATCTCCATGGTGAAATCAATATTGTCATCTATATAGCAGAAAGTACGTGTTTGCGAACCATCGCCATAAATAGTGATAGGCTCATTTTTAAGTGCCAAATTGATGAATTTCGACATCACAAAGTCGGCACTCTGGCGGGGGCCATAGGTATTGAAAAAGCGCAGGATAGTATAATCTATACCATATTCCTGCTTATAGGTACGGCAAAAACACTCGCCCACATTCTTTATTACCGCATAGGGCAATTTAGAATTAAGTGGGGTTTCGTATTCATGCTGTGGCAGGTGTACCGGCTCGCCATAAACCTCAGAAGATGAAGAAAATATGACCCTTTTTACCCCTGTTG
>CANGSR010000108.1 GCA_947456055.1 Chitinophagaceae bacterium | reverse complement strand
CGCCAAATATTTTAGAAAGAAAAGAAATCATTTTTAGTATGTCAATAGTTAAAAGTTAAAACCGAAATAAACCTGAGTATAACGTGATGAGGTAAGGAATATTATTGTCACTAGTTAAAAGCAAACCTATTTAAATAACGCTCCTAAAACACCAAATCAAAATTCATACAAATTTTTATTTACTGCCATGATGGCACAAAAAGGGGGTAAAGCTACGAAAAAAGAGACGATTTGGACAAGAATTAATATATAGATATGCCAGAAACAGGAATTAGCTATTTGCCCTTGATTAGGCTTGTTTATATTTGGATACAACGACAACAATAGGACATAAACTAATTCTATGCAAGTTTAACTAAAAGGAATATTTGCTTGATTACACTATATTTGTGTTGTTGGATCTATTATTATTCAGATTGGGTAAGCTAAGTTTTGGGTAAAAAGGCTATGCTGATTATTAAAATGTGTAAATCGGGAACTGAATTAAAGAAAAACTATAAAAATTCACAGAGAAACGTATATTTGAGCTGAATTCCCAGCCAGGCAAATAAGAGCAAAAAAAAATTATGATATAATAATTTGCAGGGCTAGGAAATTTTTATGTATTTTGGGTGCAATTTTGAAAAAGAGAACAAACATGAAAAAAACCATCATTCTAATTACAACTTTACTGGTAGCCATTTTTATTAGTAACAAATCATTTGCACAGGATGATCTTGTGCGTATTTTCCGCTGGTATATACCTGAAGATCAACAATTTGTTACTGTAGCTGATGGAGAGTTTCAGGACGGACAATTAATTAACTGGGGCTGGAATACAAAAACTTTGATATTCTGGGCTTACAAAACTCCTGGTCCAGGTCGTGTTGCTGTTAATGGTTGGTTTAATCCAGTTAGTCGTGCTCACATCAGTGTATGCGAAGATGAGTATACAGATGACCAAATGTTGAAAAATGGTTATACTCAGAAACACCTTCAGTTTTACGCTTTAACCCGTCGTGGTGCAAATACAGTTTGTGTTTACCGTTGGTTATTACCAAAACATCATAGCTGGGTAACTCAGCCTGATGATGTTGATACTGATATCTTCATCAAGAAAGGATACCGTCATAAAACTTACCAATACTATGGTGTATACAGGAACGTTGACGCTCCTATCTACGACCAACTATAGTCAATACTTATTATAAAATCTTTAAGCCGCCCATCATTGGCGGCTTTTTTTTGAATAAAATTTTCCAGTTCCTTTTTTAGGAATTAATCTTTAAAGTTATTTTATGAGGAAAAATATCAGCATTAGTTTGCTTTTAGTAGCTACCCTGGGTTTTGCATCCCCGGTTTGGGCTCAAAAGAAACAGTTTACCATGACCGAGGCTACCAATGGTATGGGTACTACTTTAGCAACTAAAGGCATAAAAAATGCATCTTGGCAACCGGGCACTAACAAATTCTGGTACCTGGATAAAAAGGATGGTGCTGACGTATGGACTACAATCCAGTTTTCGGCGAAAGGTAAGACACCTGAAGCAGTTAAGGGTGAGGTAATGCCGGGTTCGTATCCAGGAAAGGTAAACGGTGTTCCCTCTTTCAAATGGATTGATAAGGATAATGCATATTGTGTAAATGGAAAGGATGTACTTATCGGTACTATATCTGATGGTAAATTCAGTTGGAGCTTATACACAACCTTGCCTGAAAATGCTGAAAATATTACAGTTGATAAGAGCAAAAGAATTGCCTTCACCATAGACAACAACCTGTGGATGTATGATAAGGAAAAGGTACAGGTAAGCCATGAAACAAACAAAGATATTGTATGTGGTAAATCGGTGCATAGGGATGAGTTTGGTATAGATAGGGGAATATTTTTCTCCCCAAAGGGAAATTACCTTGCTTATTACCGCATGGACCAAACTATGGTAAAAGACTATCCTATAGTAAAATGGGACACCACACCTGCTATGCTGGATATTATTAAGTACCCAATGGCAGGTGGCACTTCGCATGAAGTAACACTTTGTGTGTATAATCCTGCTATAGGTAAAACGGTAACCATGCAGACCGGTGAGAAAAATAAAGACCATTATCTTACCGCTGTTACCTGGAGTCCTGACGAACAATTTATTTACATCGCCATACTCAACCGTGACCAGAACCACCTGATGCTGAATAAGTATAATGCAGCAACTGGTGAAAAGGTGAAGACCCTTTTCGAAGAAAAAGATGCAAGATATGTTCACCCTACTCATTCATTGACCTTCCTTCCGGGTAGGGAAAATGAGTTTATCTGGTGGAGCGAGCGTGATGGTTACGACCATTTGTATGTTTACAATACCGAAGGATCATTGTTAAGAAGACTAACCCGTGGCAAATGGGTAGTAAATGAGATAGTGGGCTATGATAAGGAAGAGCAATCACTTATTATTACAGCAGCTAAGGAATCTCCATTAGAGAAGCATATCTATTCTATTGGAATTAAGGACGAGTGGATTACCAGAATTGACAAGGGTGCCGGTGTGCACTCTGCCTCTTGTAGTGAGAATGGTAAGTATGTATTGGATGTATATAATGGTCCTGCTACACCTAAAAACACGGTTATTAGGTCTACTGAAGGTAAATGGGATTATGATGTGTTGAAATCGCCCGACCCACTTGCTGATTATGACCGCCCTGAAATAAAGAATGTGACCCTAACTGCCGCAGATGGTGTTACTCCGCTTTATGGCAAACTGATACTGCCTACAAATTTCGATAAGAATAAAAAATACCCGGTAATCGTATACCTCTATAATGGTCCAAATGTGCAATTAATCAAAAACAGTTTCCCCGAAAGTGGTAATCTGTGGTACGAGTATTTGGCACAGCATGGCTATGTAGTGTTTACCATGGATGGTCGTGGTAGCTGGAACAGGGGATTATTATTCGAGCAGGCTACCTTCCGCAAACTAGGCGAAGTGGAAATGAAAGACCAGATGAAGGGTGTGGAATACCTCAAATCTCTGCCTTATGTGGATGCAGGTAGGATGGGTGTGCATGGCTGGAGCTATGGTGGCTTTATGACTACCTCTCTTATGCTTAAGTATCCTGATGTATTTAAGGTAGGTGTAGCAGGTGGACCGGTGCTCGACTGGAAAATGTATGAAGTAATGTATACTGAAAGGTATATGGATAATCCTCAGGACAATCCTAAAGGCTATGCAGAGACTAGTCTTATGGACAAAGTAAAGAACCTGAAGGGTAAATTATTATTGATACATGGCACTAACGATAATACCGTTGTTTGGCAACACAGCATTAATTTCCTGAAAAAATGTGTAGATGAAGGCGTACAGGCTGATTACTTCGTTTATCCAGGTTACGAGCATAATGTAAGGGGTAAGGATAGGGTGCATCTAATGCAGAAAATTACCGACTATTTTGATGCTACATTGAAGCCGTAAAAGGCATAGTTTTTTCACAAAGAATCCTTTTGCAATATTATTTTTGCAAAAGGTTTTTCTGTTTTCTAGAAATGTTTCTATATTTGTGAAAATTTAGACGCTGTGGTAATAATAGCTGAAAAAATAATTAATGAATTTGCGAAAAAATATCCTTTATCTGCTTTTGCAATGAATAAATGGTATAAGCAGGTAATTAATGCTGATTGGAAAGATTTTCATGAAGTTCGCAAGACATTTAATTCCACAGATAGTATTGGCAACGATAGGTATGTTTTCGATATAGGTGGGAATAAATATCGTTTAGTAGGAATGATTCACTTTACTAAGAGGACTATATATATTAGGTTTATTGGTACGCATGCTCAATATGAACAAATTTGTAAGTCGGGATTAATTACTAAAATTTGATATTATGGATCAGATTCAAACACGCAACGAATATTATAAAGTAATGGCGGATATTGAAGTGTATCTGGCTAAGGGGTTTAGCAACCTTACCGAAAGTGAAGACGAAGAGTTAGCTAGGTTATCACAGATGGTAAGTGTGTATGAAAAGGTTCATTTTCCTATGCCGGTAAAACACGATTTGGTGACCATACTTGAGGCTTATATGGATGAGAATAAATTAACCAGACAAAGCTTGGCCGCTTTTTTAGGGGTCGGGAATTCTACTTTAAGTGAAGTCCTTAATAAAAAGAGACCAATGACTCTTGATTTTGCAAAGAGACTCCACTCCAAAATAAATCTGGATGGTAATATGATTTTAGAATTTGCCTAACTGGTTCTGTATTATTAACCTTATTTCCCACCTGCCTTTTTAAGGCTATCCAATTTCATATCCACATTAATGGCATCAGCGGGATTAGTGGTGCGTTGGCTATTGTCTTTGGTGAGGACCAAGGTGCCGGTGGATATGTTATTATCAGCACCAAGAACCTGCAATACCATCTGGCCTACTTTTACGGCGGCAGCAGATTTTTCGGCATCACTTGCTCCATAAAAGCCAGGGCAGTCAAGGATGATTTTCACCTTTGTGTAATCATCATCCTGAAAGGTTTGGATTGATCTTACTCCTGGGACGATTTTAACAATATTGTCCTCAAACTGGTGGGTTTGGGCCATTTCTATTTTCTTGTATTCTTTGCAGCCGTTGATAACAACAAGAGCCAAACAAAAAGGAATTGCAAGTAGGAATATCTTTTTCATAAAGGATTTTTTAAAGAGGTAATGAAATGTGGTAAATGGAATATAAAAATAGGATATTTTAATTAATCCCCAACACATCCTGCATACTAAAAATACCTTTTTTTCCCGCAATAAATTCAGCGGCCAATACTGCACCATGGGCAAAGCCATCACGGTTGTGGGCGGTATGTGAGATTTCTAAGTTGTCGATTGCTGAGGAGTAGGTTATTTTATGTGTGCCGGGGACAGTGCCAATTCTATGAGCTATTATCGGTAGGGCAGTGGGGTCGGTAAAATCATCTAGTAGCCATTTATTTTCTAAACCACGGGCTTCTATAATTTGTTGGGCAAGCGTAACGGCAGTGCCACTAGGAGCGTCTTTTTTCTGGGTATGGTGGGTCTCTTCAATTGTTACCTGATAGTCGGACCTGCCATTCATTAATTGGGCTAGTTTTTTGTTGATTTCAAAAAACATGTTTACCCCAATACTGAAATTGGAGGCATATAAAAAGGCTGCATTATTTTTTGTAGCAGATTCTTCAGCTTCGTGTACGTGTTGGTGCCAGCCTGTGGTGCCACAAATTACATTAACCCCGGCATTTAGGCATTGCAATACATTTTCCCTTGCTGAATCGGGTCGGGTAAATTCAATAGCTACATCGGCACGACTCAATTGTTTCAGGTTCATCTCGTGCATATTTGCCGAGGTGATTCTTAATACAATTGTATGGCCACGCTGGAGTGCTACTTGTTCAATGGTTTTACCCATTTTGCCATAACCGATTAAAGCTAATTTCATGGTTAATGATTAACCATGTGAAGGTAATGTAAAAGTTATTGAATTCAAAACACTATAATGGTAAATTACATATCTAATGGTGCTTATTATCACAATTTCTTATGCAGGTATAATATTATGTGCTGAAATCCATGAGCTACTCCAGGCATGCTGAAAGTTGTACCCGCCAGTAATGCCATCTGCATCCAGTCTTTCGCCGGCAAAATACAACCCTGGTACTAGTCTGCTTTGCAGGGTTTGCGGGTCTATTTCGGCCAGGTTCACGCCTCCGCAAGTCACAAATTCTTCCTTGAAGGTTGTTTTTCCTTTTACATGGAATTGGTTTCTGACCAGCATTTCAATTAGCTTGTTCTGGCTACCTGCACTTAGGTCGCCCCAGCGAATATCGGTGCCAATACCACATTGTTCCATAAAGTAATCCCAAAGCCGTTTAGGGAGTTCAAATGGGTTCTTATTGGCCACAAATTGCTTGCCAGCCTCCTTCCTTAATTGTATAAATTCTTCTCTTAGATCATCTTCTTTTACGTCATTAAGCCAATTCACCATTATGGTGAAGTCATAATTTTTGTCAGCCAATTCTCGTGCAGCAATTGCTGATGTCTTTAAAACTACTGGTCCACTAAGGCCCCAATGAGTAATAAGCAGTGGGCCACTTTGGGCAATTTTTGTTCCGCTTATTTTTATTGTAGCTAATGGTACGCTTATGCCCATCAATTCGGTAATAGGGTGCTTGGGAATATTGAATGTGAACAAGGAAGGTACAGGAGGTTTTATGGTGTGGCCCAGGGCTTCAATCCATTGATATTGTTCTTTTTTTGGTAAGCCACCAATTGCAATTAATACCTTATCAGCAGTGTATTCATGCCCATCCTGAAAATGTAGTATAAAGCCATTCCCTTCCGATTTGGTGATGCTTTTTATGGATTTGTTATAGTATACGCCCACTTTATTGCGCATCATTTCCTGCCAAATACAGTCGATTATTGTCTGTGAATCATCGGTGATAGGGAACATCCTGCCATCGGGTTCGGTCTTTAATTTTACGCCTCGTTTTTTAAACCATTCAATGGTTTGTTCCGGACCAAACTGGTATAAGGATTTCCGCAGCAATTGTTTTCCCCTTGGGTAGCAATTGAGCAGTTCGGGGATATCAAAACATTCATGGGTCACATTACACCTACCACCACCTGAGGCTTTTACCTTTTGCATGGCTTTGCCAACCTTCTCAAAAACAGCTACCTCTATTCCAGGTGAGGCAGGAATATTAGCAGCTGCAAAACAACCCGCAGCACCAGCCCCAATAATGGCAATTTTCATAAAATTAATTTCGCAACTTGTTAAATAAACCCGACCCGATAGTAATAAAAATTATATCCCCCTAGCCCCCTTTCCCGCCGCACAAAGCCATTGCACAAAGGGGAAATTGCAGCTTCAAGATGATTGAGCTTTGTATCACTATTAAGCATTTTGGTTGTAATTTAATCTAAGACCTATGGTAACGGATGTAAAAGTAACTTGACAATTCCACAAATGGGTAGGCGAGGGTAGAAAAGAAAAAGGGCCAGTAAATTACCAGCCCTTTTTCTTTAATCTTATTATTGATTATTGCTCAATAACGAAGTGTATCACATCTTTTTCAGTACCGTTACGAAGTGTAAGCAGGTACATGCCATTAGATAATGATGAGCTTAAAACAACCTGTTCATTGATAATACCATTAGCAGCAGTTACTTTGTTAGAGTAAACTATCTGACCAAGCATATTACTTACTTCAAGTGTTACATTTTCATCAGTAGTTGAGGTTAGTAATCCCTTTACAGTAAATGAACCCTTGTTAGGATTTGGGAATACTTCAATACCCTGATTAGAAGTAACTGAAGCAACACCTGTAATACCCACCTTTATAATTACAGAGTTGAAACTTATGGTACCGCAAAGTCCAGTGCCTTTCACCACACAACTTAAAGAGTCATTATTGGCAAGGCTAGAGCTTGTGTAATTAGCTGTAGTGCTGCCTGAAACGATAACACCATTCTTAATCCACTGGTAAGAAGGATTAGGACCGCCGTCTGAAACAACTGCATGAAGAGTTACATTCTGACCAGGATAAATAAATGTGCCAGGGGTTGCTGTAATAGAAACTGCAGGAATATAGTTTTGGAATACATTCATAACTATATCATTGCTGGTAACATCTGTTGCAGTTCGGCAACCATAATTGCTGGTCATTACAACTTTCACATCATTACCGTTGGTAGGTATATGTGCATATGTAGGGCTAACACCAATCGCTACGCCATTCAGATACCATTGATAGGTTGGGGCAGAGCCACCATATAGAGGGCTGGCTGTATAGATAACAGCAGTTCCAGCGCACACATCAGTGCCCTTATCAGAAGTTATAGCTACCGATGGTAGGGCTGTTAAAGTAACATCCATTATTACATGATTGTAGACAGTATCCACAAGGACACAAGTAGCATTACTTACCAGCATTGCTGTAACAGTATCACCGTTGGCTGGAACATAACTATATGATGTACTATCAGTACCAACAACTGTACCATTAACCGACCATTGGTAAACTGGGGTAGTACCACCATTTACAGAAGTAGCAGAGAAGGTACTCATCAATCCACTACAAATAGAAGTGCCGATGCTTGAACCAACACTTACCGATGGTGTAACAGATGGAATAATTGAAATAGTAATAGTGGCCGACATATTGGTGCTGCAACCTGTAGTAGTGTTTGTAGCTACCACTGTATAAGAACCAATTGCAGTTTCAAAGCCAAAGTCGAGCGCAGTACCAATACCTGCTAATGGTGTGCCAATTGCAGTAGCGCCATTGTATAACTGGTAGTTAGTTCCTGTTTCAGAACCACTTAAACCAACGGCTGAACCATGTGTACCTGAGCAATATGGACCACCACCAGTAATTGTATAAACAACTGGTAATGCTTTCACAGTAAATACCTGGGTTGAATAACAACCATTTGATAATTGGTAAGTGATAGTTGCACTACCATTTGATAAGCCACTTACAACACCAGTAGTTGAACCAACAGTAGCTATTGTGGTTGCGTCGCTAATCCAGGTACCGCCTGTTGTAGCATCTGCTAAAGTTGTACTACTACCATGGCAAACATTTGGTGTACCAGTGATAGGTAATGTACCTGGTATAGTAGAAATAAATGCAGTATCGATCATTACAGAACTACAAAGGGTAGTAAGGTCAGTTGCTAAAACAATGTAATCACCAATACCTGTATAGGTACCGAAACTGATACTTGAACCTGTACCAGATACTATGGCGCCTACTGGTGTAGTTCCATAATATAATTGGTAGTCGGTACCTGTGGTTGAATTGCTCAAACCAACATTAACACCAGTACCAGTAGAGCAATAGCTACCACCACCAGTTACATTGTAAGCAGTAGGAGCAGGGGTAATACCTATAGTAGCAGTGCCTGTCATGTTATTAGTACAAAGAGTAGATGCATTAGTTGCTGTAACAGTAAATATGCCTGTATCACTGATAAATCCGAAATCAATTGCGGCACCTGTACCTGATACTGGAGAACCAATTAAGGTAGTACCAAGGTATAATTGGTAGTTGATGCCCGTATCAGAACCGTCTAGTCCAATATGTGAACCAGAAGTTCCAGCGCAATAGTTACCACCACCGGTTAGGTTGTACACAGTAGGTAATGGGTTAACAACAATTGTAGCAGCGTTAAACATATTACCTGCACATGTTGTGTTAGTATCAGTACCTATTACAGTATACAATCCGCCTACGGTTTGGTAACCAAAATCGATTGGAGCGCCAGTACCTGTTATAGAACTACCTACAGGTACACCACCAAGGTATAACTGGTAGGTAACCCATGGGTCAGAAGTATCTAAAATAAGGTCGAGACCAATACCGCCATCGCAATAGCTACCAGCACCTAATACATTATAGGCAATAGGCAATGGACGGAGTGTAATGGTGTCATTACCATTCATTGTATTAGTACATGATGTGATATTGTTGGAAGCAACTACAGTATAAAAACCTACAGCAGTTTGCAACCCAAAGCTTATAGCTGAACCTGTACCTGCGATAGGAGTACCTACAACACTAACACCATTGTATAATTGGTAACTAATTCCGGTATCTGAACCATCAAGACTTACGTCAACACCAAGTCCACCAGGACAATAATTACCACCACCTGTGATATCATAGGCAGTAGGCAAAGGATTGATGATTACCCATGCAGTGTCAGCCATCATATTTTGGCAAGTAGTAGTGGTGTTAGAAGCTACTACAGTAAAATTACCTGCATTAGTTTGTAAGCCAAAATCAAGAGCTGAACCAGTTCCTGATAATGGTGAACCAATAATAATTCCATTAACATACAACTGGTAATTGATACCTGTGTTAGAACCGCTAAGCCCTACATGAACACCTGTACCACCTGCACAATAATTACCACCACCAGTAACATTATAAACTATCGGTAAAGGATTAATAGTTACTATGGCACTAAGGTTCATATTAACCTGGCAACCGGTAACTGAATTAGTAGCTTTAACAGTGTAGGTGCCAGCAGCAGTAATCAAACCGAAATCTAAAGCTACACCTGTGCCAGCTACGGGGCTACCATAAGTTGATGTGCCCTGATAAACCTGGTAATCAATTCCTATTTGTGAACCATCAAGACCAACGTGAACACCTGCATCACCTGAGCAATAAGAGCCACCACCTGTTACATTATAAACAGTAGGTAATGGGTTAACAATAACAGTATCGATACCTGTCATAGTAACAGAACAAAGTGTGGTTGGGTCGCTTGCTACTACGGTATAATAGCCAGCAACTGTTTGTAAACCAAAGTTAAGACTGCTTCCTGTTCCCAATAAAGGTGTGCCAACGGTAGAAGTGCCATTATATAATTGATAGTTGATACCTGAAGTAGAACCGATCAAAGTTATCCCAACTCCTGTACCTGATTCGCATAAAGTACCACCACCACTTAAGGTGTAGATAGCTGGTAATGCCTTGATTAAAACATTTTTAGTTTGGTAACAACCAGTTGCCACAATTGAATAAGAAATGGTAGCAGTACCTGTATTAACACCAGTTACGATACCTGTAGAAGCACCTACAGAAGCGACTAATGGGTCACTACTTGTCCATGAGCCACCAATAGTACCATCAGTAAGGGTTGCAGATGAACCATTACAAACTGAAGAAGTACCAGAGATAGTAGCTGGTAATGGATTTACAGTAACAGGAACAGTGGTACTTGAAGCACAAACACCATTGGTGGCAGTTACTGTATAAACTGAAGATACTGTAGGAAGGGCATAAGTAGTATCGGTAGATGTACTGCCATAAGCTGTAGTAGCTCCGGCATCAGTATATAATCCTGTAGCATTTGTCCAGATAGTGCTGGCTGGTGCAAGGTAGTTAATAGTGATCGTCCAGTTTTTGAAAGTATCTATGGTTGCACTGAAATTATTTGTAGGAATAAAAGTCCAATCACCGTTAGGTACACTATAAAGGCTTTCCCATGTATTGGTTGTGCTGCGGTAATCATTTGGAATAGTTGGCCCTACACCTAAAGCAAGGTCGGCAGCAAAGTTTACACCTGGACCTATTAAAGCTGATGGATATAATGCAGTAGTTCCTGTGGAGCTGATATTTACATTTACAAAGCTTGCACCTGCATGAAGTCCCTCAGCATTATCAAGGTTGATAATATTGCCATTTGGCGCCATCAGGTTGAAGATATTATCACTTTGGAAAGCTGATGCAGTACCACCTACATTGAACACCACTGAAACGCCAGTGATAACAGAACCAGCAGGTATACCACTAATATTTATCGGGCTAACATTAGCATCTCCAAATACCGTTTCAAGGAATGGAGCAGATGTGCTGCTTGCAGTGATAGTAGATGGAATCATGCCACCATTTGCTGCCAGCATTTGAGCTGGACCACCAGCGCATATTGCAGTAGATGATGGGGTTATGGTAATAGGGGTTGGGGTATTTACAGAACTTATAGTTGTAGTCCTACGATTACTACATGTACCATCTGAATAGGAATAAGTAATAATAGAAGTACCGGGAGATACCTGGGATACAATACCAGAAGAAGCACCAATGGTGGCTACAGAAGTATTACCTGATGTCCATGTGCCACCAGATAATGGATTCGATAAAGTAATTGTAGCGCCACTACATACTGTAGAAGCACCTGAAATAGGACTTACTACTGGTAATGCACTTACAGTAACTTGTTTCGTTGCATATCCACTGCATGAGCCACTGGTTAATGTGTAAGTAATTGTAGCAACACCAGCAACACCACCAGAAGCAATTCCTGAAGTTAAGCCAATTGATAAAATTGTAGGACTGCTACTGCTCCAAGTTCCACCAGTTGTAGAATCGCTGTAATTAGCAGTTGAACCTAGACAAACATTAGAACCTCCTGTAATTGCAGGAACATAAAGTGTTGGGCTATTGTGTACCATAACTGTGTTGTTACTAATACATGTACCATTTGTAGCATTTGCTGTATACACAGTATTTGTAGTTGGTAAAGCATATACTGTATTGGTAACAGTACCAGTATAAGGTACGGTACCTGCTGTATTAGTATATAAACCTGTAATAGGTAACCAGGTTACTGCTGTTTGGTAAGTATAATTAATAGTTACTGACCATGAAGTAATAGTAGCAATATTGCCACTGAAATTGGTACGACCTGCTAATACCCATGTTCCATTAGGGTTAGCTGCAAATAATGGGTCCCACACAGTAGTAGTAGAATGGTTGACATTAGAACCAACTGTTGGGCTGCTTGATGCACTTGCCGCCCATACACCTGTAAATGGTGCTAAAAGGCCAGAATTAGGAATTGGGGTTGTACCAGCTGAACTGATGGTTGTATTAACAAAGTTAGGTCCGTTGTTGCCAGTACCAGTACTTAATAAATTGATGATGCTTGAGTTTGGCGCAATCAGGTTTAGTTCCAGGTCACCGTCAAAGCTTTCAGTTGCATTGAAGTTTACAGAGATGCCTGTAACCGTAGCACCTGCCGGAACACCTGTAACAGTAAGTGAGTTAGTAACTCCTGCGGCAGTAAAGCCAACATTGTAAGTTATAGCACCAGATGATTGAGTAGTAGAACCAGGTATATTACCACCTGATGCTACCAGCATTTGCGCAGGACCAGAAGGACATACAGAACCAACTGCTGGTGAAATAGTTACTGGGGTAGGAGAACTTGCAACTGCTACAGCTACAGTAGTTGTATTGGCACAAGTACCATTGCTATAATTATAAGTAACTACAGCATTACCAATACCAGTGGCAGTAAGCACACCTGAAGTAGCACCTATGGTTGCTACGGAAGTATTGCTACTGCTCCATGTTCCGCCAATAACTGCATTGCTCAGTAAGCTTACTGTTGAAGCACTTAAACAAAGATTAGTGCTACCTACTATTGCTGGTAAAACTGGTAAAGCATTTACTGTGATATTGAAAACTGAAGAACCTGTACAAGAGCCACTAGTTAGAGTGTAAGTTATAGTTGCAGTGCCACCCGCAATACCGGTAACAATCCCGGTTGTAGAACCAACTGTTGCTACAGCAGGGTT
>CANGSR010000107.1 GCA_947456055.1 Chitinophagaceae bacterium | reverse complement strand
GGTGGAGTATTAATAGATACAGTAGCAGAACCAGCCATATTAGCAGTACAACCAGTGATTGTATCCCTGGCCTCAACAACATAGGTACCTACTGTAGCAAATACACCGAAATCAAGGGCAGCAGAAGAACCAGATAATGTAGCACCATAAGTACCTGAAATTGATTCGATGATTTGGTAGTTAACATTAGCAAATGAACCATTTAAACCAATGTGAACACCAGCACCAGTTGCACAATAAGCACCACCACCAGTTACAGTATTGATACCTGGGCGGGCATTGATTGCCATTGGTGAAGAAACGAAACAACCTGTACCAGATAATGTGTAAGATACATTTGCCCTACCGGCAGCTATACCTGTAACATTACCAGCAGCATCAATTGAGAATATTGAAGGATCGCTGCTAGACCATGCACCACCACCTGAACCAGATAATAATGAAGTAGAACCTGCACAAACACTGGTAGAACCAGATATTGGTGAAGGCAATGCATTAATTGTAATAACTTTTGAAATAGTACAACCTGTGCTCAACCTGTAGGTAACAGAAGATGTACCTGCAGTAAGACCAGTAACAACACCAGCTGTCATATCGCAACTTGCAGTGAAAGAACCACTGAACCACGTACCACCCGGAGTTGGGTTAGCAAGAGTGATTGTCTGGCCAATACATACACTTGAAGAACCAGTAATAGGAGAAGGAAGAGAATTTACAGTTATTGCTTTTGTAGCGATACAACCTGTAGAAGTTGTATAAGTTATTGTAGCATTACCTGATGCAACACCACTTAAAATTCCTGTGCCACTTACAGTAGCAACCAGAGTGTTGCTGCTAGACCATGTGCCTCCAGTTGTAGTTTCGAACAATGGTGTAGAAGTACCCACACATACATTACTACTACCAGAAATTGCAGCTGGTGCATTATTTACTGTTACAGAAGCTGTCATCTGGCAACCAGTAGGTAAGGTATAAGTTACGGTTGTAACACCGGCGGTAACACCTGTAGCAAGACCTGTACCAATAACTACTGAAGCTATTGATGGATTTGCACTTGTCCATGATCCACCTGAAGGGGTAGAAGTCATAAATGACGGGAATGGATTACAAATACTTGTGTTGGTAATAGCGGTTGGTAAAGGATTAACTGTTAACAACTGTGGTGCAGAATAGTTAGACAATAAGCTATTAGCACATGTAACACTATCACGTATATATGTAGTAGTAGTAACAGTAGGGAAGTAGAAAGGACTTGTAGCACCTGCAACTGTAGTCCAGTTTACATTGTCTGTAGAAGTCTGCCAGTTATACCTAATACCTGGTGCAACACTTACACCAGTAAGGAACACACCTGTAGTAAATGACGGTAAACAACCTGCAGCAGTAGGAGTAGTAACTACACCTGGGTTAGGAAGACCTGAACAGTTAGCAGCAGCTGGGGCAAGAGTAGCTAATACTACACCTGAAGTAGATGAACCACCACCTGGGCATGTAACTATGCAACGGAAATATGTATCAGCATTAATACCAACAATTGTACCATTACCTGTATAGTTATAATTAACAGTTGTAGCACCAACAATATTCTGGAAACCACCTGTAGAGAAAGACCACATTTGCCATTGGTAAGTTACACCACCGCCAATAGACGCTGAAGGTAAACTTAATGCAAAAGTAGTAGCGCTACCACCTGATGTAGGAGATACTGTAGCAGGACCAGATGTAGGAGTACCTGAGCAAGGGAATACGCCCTGGCCACTTAACAATTCTGTAATAGGAGTAATAATACCACCACCTGTAATATTTAATGCAACACCTGCGAAGATGCTGTAAGTAAGAGGAGCAAACCTAACATATATAGTAGTAGTAATACCACCTGATGTATAAGGTAAAGAAGCAGTTGGTCCATAAGTTACACCACCATCAACTGATACCTGGAAACTGGTAGGAGCAGTTAAAGTAAGATTACCACTAGCCGGAGAAAGATTGTAAGCTACCAACCTAAATGTTTGGGAAGCTGAAGTGTTACCTACAACAATAGGACCAAAGTTTAAAGCACCTGGAGATGCAGTACCACCTGCTGGTGGTACATATATACTACAAACACCATTACCTGTAGTATTAGCACATTGTGTAAGGGTAACACTAGAGCAAGCAGTTGGATCTGTAAAAGACGAACCACCACCGCCAGCACCATAGTAAGAACCACCACCACCGTAGTAGCCTGCACCGCCACCACCACCGTAGTAGCAAGAAGAACCAAGACCGCCAGTACCTAAGCCACCAGCAGATGCGCAACCTGCGCTACCAGCAGCACCGCCTGCAGTTTGGGTACCACCCTGGCCGCAATAACTTGTACTATAGGTAGGAGAACTGAGCATATAACCGTTTTCACCGGTAAGGTTACCACCGCAACCACCTTTTTCGCTATTAGTAGCAGACGAGTAGTAACCAGCACCACCACCACCGCCGGCAACCACAAGGCGGCTGGTAAGTACGCCTGCTGTTGAGCGGATATCGGTAGCACCACCACCTGAACCAGAATAATAATACTGGCTATTACCACCACCATTAAAACCACCTGCCACACCGTAGATACAGCAAGTAGGACCAACATTACCCTGGCCACCAACATAAACCTGCAATACCTGGCCACCTGTTACGGCCATCATACATTGCACCCTGCCACCACCGCCACCTGCGGAATAGCCGAAATAGTTAGCGCCACCCCTGGCTCCCTGCATATCTACAGAGATTACCGTAACCCCGGCAGGCACTGTGAATGTTTGCACCGCACCCGTATAGGAGAGGGTTGTTACCTGAGCGATAGAGCTCTGATTCCATCCTGATAATAGAGCGATCAGGATAAGGAGTTTTAAAGAGTAAAATGGTTTCATACTCATGTTGGTTTTAATTAAAAAAATATAAAAAGGTACAATTTGACAAATGCAATTAATGCCACTTATGGCATTGAAACTATAATAGCTATGCAAAATAGAAAGAATCTCAAACAAAACAAAAATTTTTCCCAATTTTTTAAAAATAAATCAGCTTTTATGTAAACTGAATATTAAAAACAGTAAGAAGCTTTGTTTTTGAACCTGAAATTTCCTGACTTTACCTGTAACGGCTAAATTTCGGTAAAAAAACCATAGCATTTCGCCATAATTACCGAATCAGTAAATGTGGTATCTGTAATAGGATTTTAGAGGATTGAGTTTGGGGGGGTGGCCGGAGCTAAAGCCCAAAGAGCTTGCAGCAACCTTAGCAGTAACGTACTGATAAAAAAGTGATTATTATTTCAATGGAAATGCTATCCACATATCGTTGTAAAGTCAGAAACCGTGGTGTCTTGTAATGAATAAAATCCCACCCAAATAATCTCCCTTTTTCAGCTATCAAAACCGGGTATTTTGTGAAAAATAGTTAGCCTCCTCACTTAAATCCAGGAATGGATATTTCTCCATTATCGCATATATTTTAGCCAGGTTATTTTCCATAAATTTTTTATGGGCCATGGTATCGGGGAATCTTGGCCTATGGGCACGTGAGGTAGTAATTTCCTGTACCTGCTTCATAATTTCATGGTCAGATGGCCTTATTGCTGTATTTACAAACTGTTCCCATACATATGATGTGGCCATATAATTGGGGTGTACAAAATCAATGTCATAAAACCGATAATCACGCAAAATATCTATAACCAACTCATAAGCGGGGAAATAAAAAACACTATTAAAGCTACTGCATAGTTCATGTACCGATTCTATTAGGCGTGCCTTGCTACGGTTATTATCTACTACCCCATCCCGTATATGCCTTACCGGGCTTATAGTGAATAATATTTTAATTGCCGGATTGAGCGCAAAAAGCCTGGTTAATGTTGCACCAAAACCAGAAGTAATCTCATCAATACTTAGCATTTTCTTCTCAAACCATTGTGCCGGGGCCCGGTGGTTATTGGCCACGTGCTTGCCGTTTTCTTTTAGAAAATACTGGAATGAAGAACCAAGGGTAATGATGAGCCAATCGGCTTCTTTAATAAAGGCCCCGGCCTCGTTTTGTGATTGGTTAATATGCCCCAATACACTGGTTATATCAGTACCAGAAAACCTTGTATGGTGGTCCCAGCTATTCCATAATTCATTTAAATAAAAAAGTTCACTTTCGTTATAATTCTTAGTTGATATATAGCTATCTAAACTGGCAGCTGCACTTAATGGATTAAACAAAATACCATGGGGATTAGATAATACCTTGAATTTGTGTTGCTCCAGCCTACCCGATATATGCTCGGTAAAGCAGGAACCTATAAGCATTATTTTGTCGGTATATTTTATTGGCTGCCCAAGTGGTGGTATTTCAAGGTTGAGTGTAAACTGCATAACAATATTAATTAGGCTGCAAAGTAAGGATTTGTTTATTACGGCTATGAAATGTGGAAGAACATGGAAACTCTATAATTTTACCTATTATTGCCCCGCATTAAACAGGAAAACCCTATATGCCATTAAAAATAGCAGAAGGTAAAGCGAACATACTTACCACCTTTTTTACAGTGTTGCTTTATGGCCTGTTCATGTATTGCCTGCAGCTTTTTCTGTTTAAATGCCTGTTTTTTCCCAATATACCAGGCACAGATACACTCCTGCGGTTTGATGCCCTATCCTATTTTGACCTTGCCAACAATGGATATACCCCTACCCTGCCCGCCCATATTTATCAAGACCATTCTTTTCTGTTCCCATGGATTTGGCGGATTTTTTCTGTAAAAGCATTTACTATGAGCAGCATTAACCTGGTTATTTATGCAATTGGTTTTAGCCTGCTCACATCGGGCTATAAATTACAGACCGAAGAAAAGCTTGTATGGCTTAGCTTACCCTCTATGTTATTTATGGTGGTGCCCTATTCTGAGGCTAGCTATTTTTTATGGGATTCCTTATGCCTTTTTGCATTAGCCAATAATAATAAGGTGCTTACTTATGTATCGCTGGTACTATTACCACTGGCAGGTGTACAGGCTATATATTTATTACCCGGCCTGGTGATAATGGAGGTTGTAAAAAATGACAGGCAGGATACCCTAAAATCAATTTTAAAATCATTACTTCATTATGGGCTACCATTAATAATAGGTATGCTGGTTTTTGCCAGCCTACGTGCCTCGCAATCGGGCAACTGTTTTTTGAACTTTAATTTTATAGGCGATAGTTCGGCAATAAAATGGGGCTTGCCCAAATTCCCATTTACCAATAGTACGGGTAGTGAAAGAATAGCCTGGCTTAGCGGCATTGCATTATTTGCAGGACTTGCATCATTGGTACTGTTGGTAAGACAAATAGTACAATGGAGTAGAACAGGGAAACCAACCGAAGAGTCAATATCTATAATATCACTTGCTTATTTGCCTTGTCTGTTGTTTGTATTTCTTTTTCATAATGATACGGGGAATAGCCATACCGACTTAGCGGGACTGCACCGCTTAATGATGTGCTCGCCTTTTTTCTTTGTGTTTCTGTATAATTACGTTTTAAAAGGACGAAGCTATAGCAACAAGCATATCCTGGTAGTTTGCCTGCTCAGTAATGTGGTGTGGCTAGCTATGGGGGCGTTTGTACACATTACTTATATTATGTACTTCAATGTTGCAAGCCTCATGATAGTATTATATATGGTACAGGCAAAAAAGAGTACTACATGGGCTACCATGGTTATTTGCATCATTAATATAACCTTGCAAACCATACTCTACCAACAGTACCTGAGTGGGGTGATTGTGGATTAATATTACTGCCCACCCTTCTTTATTACCGCCAGCATATCATCATGTATAAGGCCATTGGTGGCCAGGGTTTGCTTTTCGAAAACATTGTATGGCGAACCATCGAAATCTGTGACTTTGCCACCTGCTTCTAATACTATGAGGTAACCGGCAGTTACGTCCCATTCATTGAGGTTGTATTCCCAAAAACCATCAAATCGGCCACAGGCTACCCAACAAAGGTCTATTGCAGCTGAACCAAGGCGGCGGATAGGCAAGCCCTCAAGCACGAAGCGCTCAAATACCTTAATGGGATGCTCGGCACTATCGGGCCACTTGTAGGGGAAACCTGTAACCAGGCAAGCCTTTTTGAAATCAGTTTTTTGAGATACATGAATAGGCTCACCATTTAAAGTGGCACCTTTACCCTTTTCGGCAAAGAACAACTCATTCATCATAGGGTTGTAAACCGAACCAAGGATAATCTCACCATTGTGCATCACGCCAATGCTTACACAGCATATTGGGATACCATGGGCGAAATTTACAGTCCCATCAATAGGGTCAATGATCCATTGATAGTCGGAGGGTTTTATTAATTCGCCTACTTCCTCACTAATAATGGTATGGGTAGGGAAGGTAGCCCTGATTACCTCAATAATCTTGTCTTCCGATAGTTTATCAACTTCGGTAACGAGGTTATTGACAGCTGCCCCTTTGTGTGCTATTTTAAAAACACCGTTAAAGTAATGATGAATAATATTACCTGCTTCTTTGGTAGCTTCAATCAATACTTTTTTCAGTTCCTCCATTATTATAGTTTTAATTCTTTGCCAAGGTAATAATCTATTACTTTCAGCTTAAAGATAAGATCATATTTAGCACCCACCAGATTAGAAGCAGCCACAAAATCGGCGTTTTGGGTTACCAGGAGGTCAACCGTACTGGTAAGACCAAGGTCGTAACGTTTTTTAGCAAAATCGAGTGCCCTTTTTGCTGCATCAGCAGCACGTTTGGCTGCATAATATTTCTGGATAGACCCTACTGCATTGTTATGGGCACGGTATACATTTTGCCTCAGGGTGAGCTCGGCATTGTATTCGGTTAATTGCTGGCTGGCCAAATTGATTTTTGCCTGCCTGATATTGTATTGTGACTGCCATGAATTAAATATAGGCACGTTTATACCTATATATACTGATTGGCGGAAGTTATTAGACAATTGTTTACCAAATGGCATCTGTGAAGAAGTAGTAGAAAAAGCAGGCTGGTAAACATTATAACTACGGTTGGTAAATGTATCTAACGCCACACCGCTCACCTGATAACCATTAGGCTTGTAAGAATAGGTTTCGTAATTGCTGGCCCAGTTAGTACCTACCTGATAGCCTATGCTCAACTGTGGGTATAAAGCACCTTTGGCAACAGCAAGGCTTTTTTCAGCGGCACTAACCCTCAGGATACTCCCTTTTACAGAACCAAAATGGCGGATAGCGGCTTGGTATATATCCTCAGGCTGAACAATAGATGATTTCAATTGCTGCCCCTCATCTATATCCGGAACATTAATAGAGAAGGATACTGCGAAATCTAGATTGAGTAATGTTTTGAGGTCGAGTATGCTTGAGTTGTAGCTAACAATGGAATTAATGAGGTTAGAGCTATCAGTAGCTAACTGAGATTCAAGCTGAGCCACATTGAGTTCGGGTAGGCGGCCTGCTTCAGCAAAGGCACGGGTTTGGTTCAGCTGGGCCTGGGTTAGGGCTACCTGGTTACGGCTCACATTAATTTGCTCCTTGGCTAGCAGGGCAGTAAGAAAACTATTAGCTACGTTAACCGAGATATCGTCTTTAAGCTGATCAAGATCTGCCAGGCTCGCTTCAAGGCTTAGTTTGTTTTTTGCAATTGTATTTTTTGTTTGGCCCCAACCATATACCAAAAGATTTCCGTTACCCGAAATACTCTCGAAATTATAACTGGCATCCACAAACTGGTTGGAGGTAGGATTGATGGACCTACCAAAACTACGGCCATAATTACCATTTGCACTTACCTGGGGTAATTGGGACAAGCGGCTCTGCAGCAAAGTATTCCTGGATAGTTTGGCATTAAGGGAGTCTTGTTTTATGGAGATATTATGGTCAACAGCATATCTTATGCATTTCTCCAACGACCACACATTATCCAATCCGGCTGTTTGCTGGCTAAAAGCATTAGTTTGGGTTAGCAAACCAATTATTATTATTGCCGTTAATAATCGCATATTTTAGGTAATAAGGCCCACTATAATGGAGACCTGGTTTCTAAATGTAAAAATAAATGATGTAGTGAATAAAGCCAGAAAATAGACTGATCTAAAAAAGAACAAACGTATTAATAGGCATTAGACCTAACATCATAACAAAAGTAAATGAAAAAATGATAGAAAAAAGGCAAATAATGTTAGTAAAGGCCTGTTTAGCTAATTCCTGCATATGGGGTTTGTTCAAAGTTTAAAAGAAGGAGCATTAAGAGCAAACCATTACAAGACACTATCAATTTATCCAAATATTCTAAATAGTTAAACCCCAGATACACGTAAAACATTTACCAACAAATTCTCTTATTTTTGCAATATTTATATGCTCCCATACCGTTTTATATTATTGGCAACTATGCTTCTGTTTTCATTAACAGGATGTGGTATATATAGTTTTTCAGGGGCATCTATTGAGGGAAAAAACATCAATATCCACCAGCTTGATAACAGGGCCAGGAATATAGTACCCAGCCTTAGCTCTAACCTCACCGATAAAATACGTAGCCGGATCTTATCACAAACAGGCCTGAAGCCTATAACCAGCGATGACGCCGATTATGATATTACCGGCTCCATAACTACCTACGATGTAACTGTTACCGGTGCCCAGAGTGTGCAGGTAGCTACCAAAAACAGGCTTACCATAAGCGTACAGATAACCTTTAAAAATAAACTAAACGAAAAAGCGAATTTTTCGCAGACTTTTACCCGCTTTTCAGATTTTGATGCATCACAGGTAATACAAAATGTAGAAAATGCATTGATTGAAGATATAGGTGGCCAACTTGCTGATGATATTTTTAATAAAGCTTTTGTAAATTGGTAGCCGATGGTCAATCAAACTTCCATAAAATACATTTCTGGTTTATTAGAAAACCCTGCATCATTAACCGATGGGGACCAGAGTAGTATTGCCCTTTTCAGGCAAACATTTCCCTACTTTGCACCTGTACGTTACCTTGCTGCCCTTGACCATCACAGAAAGGAGCCAATGTCAACTGCCATACTATCGGGCACACTGCCATATGTAGGCAACTGGATATTATTTTGCGATTTCCTGGCTGATGGCACACCCGCCGACGGGGTTGAATCCATTAATACACAATCATCTATTGATATTCCTGACCCGGTAAAAACCAATGAATTAAGTACAACAATTGAAGAACCAATTGTATTAGTAGAAGAACCAATTATACTAATAGAGGAGGAACCGGTTGTAGAAATAGAAAATGAACCTGAGGCTATTATAGAAGCAGAACCTGTAGTACTAATAAATGAACCTGTTGCCGGGGTAATAGATGCTGTAGCACCAGAAGAAAATGAAAAGGAAGAACAAAATGACCAGGAGGATTTAGCCTCTGGCAATAATTCCAATCAACCTGGGCCGGAAATAAGGCTAAGCAGAAAACAAAGAAGGCAGGCTGCTTACCTTGAACAAAGACGCCTTGCATTAGAGCAACAACAGGTTAAAAATGTGGTGACACAGGAAATTAAAAGCCCTGCCACCCCAATTAAGAATTTATCTGATTCAATTACAAATAATATTCCACCTATAGTTGATATTAAACAATCGTTGACTGAGCAGGTGGATATAAATATAGAGGCTGTAAAAGATGAATTACCATCCCCTGCCCTGGCAGAAACACATGTTGTTTCTGATTTGCAGTTTCAACTCGACCAGCGTGCTAAGGAAATGGGAACGCTAAATATTGAGATTCCAGTTGATACCAATCAATTGCCTATCACCAATATTGGAAAAGAGATTGAAGCAACAAAAGAAGAAATTGAAACCATTGATGCCCAAACACCTGGCCAAATAATAGTAGTACCTGCCGAAAACTGGGACGAAGTAAAAACTAACCTGATTAGGGAGCAGGCAGCAAACGATATTGATGAAGAGGTGGTAACTGAGCCCGAGGTAGCCACAATAGCAGAACAACCAATAGAGGCTGCTGAAGAAGCCAATAAGCCATTATTCGCCATCAGGCCGGGTAAGATCAGCATGCATGAATTAAAGGATGAACTACCAGCTGTAAAATCAGAAGAACCAGTTGGTCAATCATTCCAGATTCTGCCTACTAAAATCCAGATAAACGAAGAAGAAGAACCCGAAACTCCTAAAGAGGAAGAAATTGTTGTAACAGTTGAAAATAAGGCTATTGAACCTGAACCAACTAAGGAACCCGAGAGGGCAAGTACCCCAATAGAACAACTCCTCAACGAAATTGAAAACATTACGCCTGAGCAGGAATTACTGATCAGGGTAATCACCGGCAAATCGAAACCAGATCATGTAGAGGCAATAAATAATACACCTACGCCAGAACCGCCTGCTGAGCCTGAAGTAGTTACTGAAGTTACAGAAATGGTAGCACCTATGGTTGAAGAGCTTCCTATTGAGCAAACACCTGAACCAATAATCGAAATCGCACCTGAACCAATTGCGGAGCCAACTATTGAAATTGTACCAGAAGCCGAATTAGTAATAGCCCCGGCACCTGAAATAAAATTGCATGAAGTAGTGACTGCAACCCATTTCCCTGAAGACAAACAGGCACCTAATGCCTCGAACGAGGATGATGGACTTGGTACGCTAATATACCCGGTTTATACCGAAGATTACTTTTTGCAGCAGGGTGTTAAAATATCAAAAGAAATTCCAAAAGATTTGACCCATGCTAAAGACAGGGAAAAATCGCTGATGGTAATGATGAGTTTTACAGAATGGTTACTCCATTTCAAGAATACATCAGACAAGCAGAAGGAAGAAAAGAAAGACCAAAAATCGTTGAAAACCATGTGGCAAAAGGAGAAACTAGCGGCTGCAATGGAAGAAGAAAACGAGGAAATACCAGAGAATGTGTTTGAAATGGCAGTGAATTCGATAACCCGTGAAGATGGCCTTGCAAGCGAATCCCTGGCCGATATATATATAAAACAGAAAAAATACGACCAGGCAATTGAGATGTATCGCAAATTAAGTTTGCGAAATCCTAAAAAATATGCGTACTTTGCCCGCAAAATAGAAGAAATTTTAAAGGAGAAACAATCATGATACCAATTCTGACAATACTGATTCTGCTGGCTTGTGTGATACTTGCGTTTTTTATCCTCATCCAAAACCCAAAAGGTGGTGGATTAACGGGTTCTTTCGGAGCAATGAGTTCACAGGTAATGGGTGTAAAACAATCGACTGATGTAATGGAAAAAGGCACATGGACTATGATAGGTATCATAGGCGGCCTGTGCATCATTAGTGTAATGTTCTTCCAGAAACCTGCTTCTATGGACAAAAATGGCAGTTCTGCACAGCAGAAAACTTCTGCGCCGGCACCAAAGAAATAATCAATCTCTCTAATCATATTCAAACCACGCTCTTCATAAGGGAGCGTGGTTTTGTTATGTCAGGCCAGCAAGGGTTGGTTAATGTAAATACTAGCAACCAATGATAGAAAATGATTAGCTTTATATACATAATCAAACAGCTATGAATAAGCTTATCTTGTCAGGTGCCGGTGGCAGTTCCAATTGGTTCCCACTATTGTTCCCATTGCTGGCTATATTGGCAATAGTTTGGCTGGCGGAATACCTGGTGAAATTTATCAAAACCAAAAAACTGGAAAGAGAAAACAAATTAATCAACACGCTTACCTCAGCTACAGATGTTGAAACAATTGATACTGAACAATTACCCTGATAGGAAAAATGAACTTTATTTTACTCAATAATTATGGCGGCGGTAACTGGATACCACTATTAATACCCCTTATTGTATTTATGTTCCTTGTAATTGGTATAGATTACCTTGTGAAATTAAGAAACAGTAAAAAAATTATAAGGGAGAATGAACTGATTGAAAAATTGAGAAGTAAAGAAAATAATGAGTTATCTGAAATTGATGATTTTTAACCGCCCCGGTTTTTAACATATTCCCATAAGACCCCAATTGCATTAAAATTCAGGAATAAAGTTATTTTTGCAACAAACAATATAAAAATCTGGGAATGACTCGTATTTATCTTGATAATGCTGCTACAACTACGCTTGAACCTGAAGTACTTGAGGCCATGATGCCTTTTCTAACAGAAAAATTTGGCAACCCATCTTCAGTATACTCTTACGGCCGTGAAACTAAAATGGCAATTGAATTGGCCAGGAAAAGTGTAGCTAAAGCACTCAATGCAAATCCGGGTGAAATATTCTTTACTTCTGGTGGTACAGAAAGCACCAATACTGCTATTAATGCTTCTATCCGTGATCTTGGCTGCAAGCACATTATCACTTCGACTATAGAGCACCATGCCACCCTACATACGGTTGAATACCTGGAACATACCAAACAGGCCAGATTGAGTTACGTAAACCTTACCGACAAAGGACATATAGACCTGAATCACTTAGAGGAATTATTAGCTTCTAGCCCGGAAAGGACTTTAGTGACCCTGATGCATGCCAATAATGAAATAGGCAACCTGCTTGACATAAAAGCAGTGGGTGAATTATGCAAAAAATATGATGCAATTTTCCACAGCGATACTGTGCAAACAGTAGGCCATTATCCTTTCGACCTTAAGAATTTATATATTCATTTCCTCAATGGTGCAGGGCACAAATTCCATGGCCCAAAAGGGATTGGTATCATGTATGTAAATGAAAGTATCTCAATAAAACCTTACCTCAATGGAGGCTCACAAGAACGCAATATGAGGGCGGGTACCGAAAACCTGTATGGCATAGTAGGGTTCGCCAAAGCACTGGAAATGGCTAATAACCGCTACCAGCAAGACAGCGCATATATTAATGACCTGAAAAACTATATGGCCGACCAGCTTGAAGCCAACTTCCCTGCTGTAAAATTCAATGGCGACACCCGTGGCAATAGTTTATATACAGTATTGAATGCATCATTCCCTATGAATGAAAAATCTGATATGCTATTGTTTAACCTGGATATGGCTGGTATTTGTGTAAGCGGTGGTAGTGCATGTACCAGTGGCGCAAATTCGTTAAGCCATGTTATAAGAGCTATATATAATG
>CANGSR010000106.1 GCA_947456055.1 Chitinophagaceae bacterium | reverse complement strand
TAGATGAGGCATTGGCGGTGGGTGATACCGAATTCCAATCAAAATGCCTTAATAAAATGAAAGATGTGGCCAACAAAGAAGGCAAAACGGTATTATTTGTAAGCCATAATATGCAAGCTGTTCGTAGCCTATGTCAAAGAGCTCTTTACCTTGAAAAAGGCAAACTAATAGATGATGGTACTCCCGAAAAAGTTATAGCCCATTACCTACAAAAGGAAAAAGTACAGTACCTATGCCAGGAATTCCCATTAATGAGTGAAGCGCCTGGTGACCATAAAATACGCCTTAAAAAAGTAGAAATCAGGGCACTCAAATCTGACTCTAAAGTATTTTTCACATCAACTCCTTTAGTTATCAATTTTGAATTTTGGAAGATGCAAACCGAAGAGTATGAACTGTGGGTAGGGATTCATATATATGACCTTACTGGGTTTTGTATTCTTGACCTGTCATCAGCTAGCTATAGGTATGGGAAGGGATTGGTGAGTGGTTCGGTCGAACTACCAGCTAACCTACTTAGGGCAGATTCCTACTACATCACTTTTGATTTCATCAAAAACCGGAACGAAAAATTGCACCAGTATGATGCCTATTTGAGTTTCGATTTACAAAAAGATAGTACAAACAATAATTACTTTAGCAATTGGAATGGCCTTGTAAAACCAGGCCTTAATGTAAACCTTAATTTTACTAATGAAGGATTTTAAATCATATACAATATACCACATCGATATTTGTGAAATTGAAGAAATGCCACTACCCTCATTTCCCAGCCTATGCTATATATGGTGGGAAAGTATACCGCTTGGGCATTTATGGATGGATACCAATATTGCCGGCAAAATAGAATTGAAGACAAAAATCGCAGAACAAATTTGTGCAGGTCTTGGGTATTATGTAGTTCAATCTGGGCTCAAGAACACTGATAATTGGAAAGACTTATTTATGTCAGGTGCTACAAATAAACTGGAAGCACTATTAGTTCAAATATTGAGTCCTCAGGAATTAAGTTGGCAAAAGGAGATTGGGCAACCTATATCTATTGTCATCTGCACCCGTAACCGTGCTGAACACCTGGATAATTGCATCAAAGCAATTTTGGCAAATAGCGATACCAATTTTGAGTTGATAGTAGTAGACAATGCTAGTGATGATGATAGTACCCGCAAAGTTGTTGCCAACTATAACAATGTAAGATACATTAGCGAACCGAGAAAAGGCCTGGACATAGCCCGCAATACAGGTGCACAAAATGCACAAAACAGTATTATTGCCTATACCGATGATGATGTGGTAGTAGACCGGGAATGGGTAAGCAAACTAAAAAAATGCTTCACCGATCCTACAGTGATGTCGGTTACAGGACAGGTTTTTCCTGTAGCTTTAAATACAAGGTCGCAATATATTTTCGAGCGGTACTGGGGATTTAATAAGGGCTATGTACCCTATACTTTCGACCATGCCTATTTTATGGCAAAGCTAGATTATGGGGTCCCGGTGTGGGATATAGGTGCGGGTGCGAATATGGCTTTTAGGAGAGAGGTTTTTGACCTCGTTGGCTGGTTTGATGAAAGGCTGGATGTTGGTGCAGCTGGCTGTAGTGGTGATTCAGAATTCTGGTATAGGATTTTGGCCGAAGGCTGGAATTGTTACTATTGCCCGCAGATGTATGTATACCATAACCATCGTGAAACTGAGGAGGCATTGACAAACCAGGTGTTTAACTATATGCGTGGCCAGGTTGCCTCCACAATGGTTCAAAACGAGCGCTATGGACACAAGGGCAACCTACTAAGAGTAAAAAAGATCTTACCAAAGTATTACTTAAAGAGATTTAGCAAGAGGATTTTTAAGGGTAATAATGAACAGGAGTCAACCCTAATGACAGAAATAAAGGGATTCAAGGATGGTAAAAAATATTATAAATCGGTAAAAAACAATCCTCCCTATAAGCTTGAAACAACTAATAAACCTATAATTAAATCGGGTGCAATAACAGGAACACCCCTCGTTTCGGTAATTGTAACTTGCTATAATTACGGGCAGTATTTGAAAACCTGCCTGGAAAGTATTCTTACGCAAACCTACCCAAATATTGAGATTGTACTCATTAACGATGGTTCAACCGATAATAGCCTGGCTATTGCCCAAGCCTACCCTTCAGTGAAAATACATACAACCCAAAGAGTAGGTGTATCTGCCGCCAGGAATATAGGTGTGCAACTTAGTAAAGGAGAATTTGTGGTATTTGTAGATGCTGACGATTATTTATACCCTAATGCAGTAGAACTTAACCTTTGGTGGTTTATGGCCTATCCCCATTGTGCTTTCATTTCAGGCGGGCATAATAAGGTGGACCAGAATGGCAAATGGCTGGAGTCATGTAACGGATTTATGAGGCTGGAACATAATTACTTAACCCTGCTGCAAAATAATTATATCGGGTTTCCTGCAACAGTAATGTTCCGCAGGGAATTATTTTTCAAATATCATTTTGATACCCAACTACCGCACTGTGAAGATTATGATTTGACACTTAATATTGCCAAAAATTTGCCAACAGTAACTCATGATAAACCCATAGCCGCTTACAGGCAGCATGGGGCCAACAAGAGTGCCAATAAAGCAAAGATGCTGGAGACCGTTAAAATCATTCTGAATAAACATTTAGAAACAGCAGAAAATGAAGAAATCAAAGAAGCTATAGACAGGGGAATTGATAATTGGACCAACTATTACCAGAATAAATAATAAGCCTTATGGAACGTATACCCGCAAAACCACCCCATATTGCCCCACTACCTGCCGACACAAGCAGGCCACTATGGTCTGTGATGATACCTGTATATAATTGTAGCCAATATTTAGAAAAGTGCCTGCAAAGTGTATTAGCCCAGGCTCCAGGTGAGGGTAAAATGCAGATAGAAGTAATTGACGACCATAGTACTGATGCTGATATTAGTGAACTTGTAAACAAGGTGGGCAAAGGCAGGATACAGTATTTCCGCAAGGACAAGAACATGGGCAGTGTGCGCAATTTTGAAACATGCATCAATAGGGCAAGGGGGCATTATATACATATTCTCCATGGGGATGATTTTGTGCTAGATAGTTTTTATAAAGAGGTGGAAAGCCTCTTTGAACAATTTCCAGAAATTGGAGCTGCATTTACAGATTTCAACTATGTAGATGAGCAAAATGAACACCTCTATAACGATGAACCGCTATTGGAACAACCAGGTATATTGAAGGATTGGCTTTATTATATGGCTACCCGGCAACGGATTCAACCTCCATCAATGACTGTGAAACGGAGTGTATATGAGCACCTGGGTAGCTTTTTTGCAGTAAAGTATGGCGAGGACTGGGAAATGTGGACACGTATTGCAGCCCATTACCCGGTAGGGCATTCCCCCGCAAAGCTAGCCTGCTATAGGGTGCACAAGAAGAATATTACAGGCAACTCCCTAACCTCAGGTGAAAACATAAGGGATATCAATACAGTTATCAATATCATCCAGAACTACCTGCCCCCGGATAAGAAACACGAATTAAGGCAAACTGCCAGGAAAAATTTTGCCATCTATTTTGCCTGGATATCGCACAAGCTATATCATGACTTCAAAAATAAGGATGCAGCCAAAAAGCAAATTAAAGGGGCATTGGCTATGCACATGAACAAAACCACTCTATTATTGGCCTTAAAATTGTATATAAAATTGCTGATTAGGTATAAATCTAAATCCTAAATTAAATCACACCCCTAATCACCACCAGCGAAATAACACCTATCAATATCCACAACAACACCCCTTGTATAATAGGTCTCGCACCTACCTCTCGGATGGAGTTTAGTGATAAGCCTGAACCAATAAGGAAGAGGGTAATTACCAATCCTTTTTTACCAAATAAATACAAGTAACCGAATAGCGTATTTGAGGAGGTACCATAAAATGTTGGGATGCTTAAGGACGTATTCAAAGCAGGAATATGGATCGGCAAATAGGTGGAAACCAATATGGCAATCACAAAATAAAGTATGAACCACGGCAGCTTCACCTTAGTCCCATCACCTTTTTCGTACCAGGCTGTTGCTAGTGAAATGGGGATAATCCATAGGGCCCTCTCCAGTTTGATGGTGGTGGCTATTGGTAATGCCTCATGGCCTAAAGAATCTTTGAAACCTGTAGCTGCCCCTACCACCGAACTTGTGTCGTGTATCGCAATGGCGCACCATGTACCGAATTGCTCTGCCGATAAGCCCAGATAATGCCCTATACTTGGAAAGATAAGGAGGGCAATAGAATTAAGAATGAACACAGTACCCAGTGAAACACTTATTTCGTGGGAGTCTGCTTTGATAATAGGGGCCACGGCTGCTATAGCACTGCCACCGCAAATGGCTGTACCGTTAGATATAAGGTAGGATATTTTACGGTCTATTTTAAGCCATTTACCGATAAAGTAGCCTGCCACTAATGTAAGTGCTATTGTAAAAATAGTAAATAATAAACCTTGCTTACCTGCTTTAAGCGCATGCTCAAAATCGAGGTGGAAGCCAAGGCATACAACCGATATTTGCAAGAGCATTTTGGTAGCCTTACTGTTCATCTTTAAATAAGGATGCCCCATCACCAGGGCTATCAAAATACCCAGGCATAAGGCTATAGGCGCACTCACATAAAGAGGGAAAGTACCGGTTGTTTCAAGGGGCAACAATATACAACAAAGTAAGATTGCAATAAAAATCACCTTCCTTAATTGGTCAGGCACATTAATTAACGTATTTTTCACCAGCCAAAGATAATATGATGAATAGCATTTTTTTACCCGTATTAGACCAGAATGAAATAAATTTATTAACAAATAAGGAAAATAAGGAAGAATTATTCGACCTTTTTACCCAGCCACTGCACGAAGAACTCTATAAACAGGGCTCTTTTGAGTTTATAGAGCAGCTTAGCGAGGGACAGCAACTATTTATTTCGTGGGACTATGTATGTATGCAGGTGGGCCAGGGTGGCTTTATCCAGCTCATACAAAACGGCTATATTGGCCTACTACCAACTATGGTAGAGCAACTCTATATGATGGCAATAAATGATATGGCACTGGTATTGGATGATGTACTAAAAGTGTTTGTGCTGAATCAGGAACAATTATCTAAAAACACTACTGTAGAAGAATTTGCAAGACTCTACGATGAATTCAAAGAATTTGTACTTATTGAAGCCCGGTTTATGGAACATAAAAAACAAGCCCTTGAACTAATGGTTAATTATGCACTCAACCATTTGGATGAGTTTTGTACGGTGTCGGGGTTGAACTAGGGTTTGGGTATGTAACTATAGAATTACCTATCCAAATAATCTAGGATTACAAACAATTCCTACCTCCCACTCTCCCCAAACCAAATTATTGCTAAAGCAAAAACAAACCTATCCCCTCCCTGCCCTATGAGTGCTTATTAGTGATAATCACCAAGGCAATACACCAAATCAATAAAACAACAGGAAGCACACGGGTAATAATTGTATTTTTCATTCTGCACAGTTTTTTAGCTCAGAATTAATACTGCAAAAAGCGTACCAGTGTATTAAAAAAACTGCCTTTTCGTTAAATATATTTACCAATCATTAACAAATGTGTAATTAACCGCAAGAATCAATGAATTTTAGTTAAGATTTATTATCAGCACCTTAAAAATGCTGGTTTTTGAAAGGTTATTTCAATATTTGTGTAAAAATTCAAGTTTGGAGAATAGAGGGTATTTTATTTTGGCTTTAATAATTGCGCTGCTCATTGGTGCAAGGCCAACCTATGCCCAAACTGAAACCGACCTGTTTAGAAATGCACAGTTTGCCTCATCAAGGGTCACAGATGCATGGCGGAGGTATGATGATACACTCTATAAATTATTTACGAAGAAAAACCTGCATTGGCCATCTTCTGATATTTATTTAAGAGCTTTTAAGGCGCAAAATGAAATGGAACTATGGGCAAGGAACAATGAAACAAGCGAATATAAACTGGTGAAAACCTATAGGATATGCGCTATTTCGGGCTCACTGGGACCTAAGCGTTATCAGGGCGACAGGCAAGTGCCAGAGGGCTACTATTTCATTGATGAATTCAATAACAAAAGTGAGTATTACTTATCGTTGCTGGTAAGCTATCCCAATTATTCTGACAAGATAGTAGGCGCAGGCAACCTGGGTGGTGATATCTATATACATGGGGGTTGTGTTACCGTTGGTTGCATGCCCATGACCAATGATGGAATAAGCGAAATTTACACCCTGTGCCTGAATGCCAAACTTAGCGGGCAAGAGAATATCCCGATACATATATTCCCAACCAGAATGAATAAAAACGGGATGGCCTACCTGAACCGTGAATTTCCGAATGATGTAATCAGGCAGCAATTCTGGAACGACATTAAAGGTGGATTTGATTATTTTGAAAAATACCACAAACTACTACCAGTAATGTATACCCCGGAAGGCAGGTATGCCTATTAATTGACCTGTTATCAACGAATTATGGCTTAAAATGGCCAATTACCACATGAAATATTGGCAAGTGGCCAAATATTTAATATCCAATTAACACCTTATTGCATTGCTGATTATTTTTGATGTAATTTCCCAATCAGGATGCGGCTTTTAGTTTTATTTTTTACTTTTTGTTTACTCACTTGTCAGCAAGCTTTGGCTCAAATGCCTAAGAAGGCTAGTAAGGCATATTTAAAAGCATTCCACTATAAAGCTAAACATAGGGACACCAAGGCATTTAAGAAAATGTCGAAATCTATAGCTAAGAACCCTGACGGACCTGAAGCCTATAGCGAAATGGGCAGGTGGTATTTTGAGGAGCATGAATTTAATAAGGCCGTAGAGACATTTAAGACAGCATCACTAAAATGCCCAAATGGCGCATGGCGATTTGCCAAACCCCTTGCCAAAAGCTATATTTATGCAGGCCGGCCCGATATTGCACTCCAACTCATCAATAATTATACTACCCTAAAAGATAGTGCAGAATGGAATAAACTAAGGCGCCATGCAAATTTCGTTAAATATTCTATGTCCCGGATACAGGTAAATCAACCTGTTAATCTGGGTAACCGTGTTAACAGCGCTGCCCCCGAACTCTTCCCATCAATGGCTGCTGATACTCAGGAACTCTATTTTACCCGCAGGGTAAATAATATGGATGATGAAATGTTCAAAGCTGATGCGGACACCTGCGGGGGATGGCTGGCTGCTGAAAACATGGGTGACCCAATGAACTCACCCGACCAGGAAAATTCATTATTTATATCCGCCGATGGACATTACCTGTTTTTTACCCGCTGCGAAAACCGCAGGGATGACAACTGGGGAGAAGGTGGTTGCGACCTGTTTATGGCCTACCGTGTGGCCTCTGATAGTGAATGGACCATAGCACAACCATTTGGATCAACAATTAATTCAGCCGGATATGAGGGCATGCCTACCCTATCGCCTGATAATAGGGAACTGTTTTTCGTAAGCGACCGTGAAGGTGGCTTCGGGGGTTATGATATCTGGGTATCTAAATTCGAAGACGGACTTTGGCAAATGCCGGTAAATGCAGGCCCTAATGTAAACACTACAGGAAATGAAACTGCCCCATATATAAATCCTGACAATAAATCGCTGTATTTCACCAGTGATGGATGGCCGGGTATGGGTGGCAGCGACCTTTTCATGAGCCGCCGTGCCGATGACAGTACATGGGGGCCGTCTGAAAACCTGGGCTACCCTATCAATACCGCCTATGACGAAAAGAGTTCCTGCATCAAACTGGATGGCTCCAAACTTTATTTTGCATCAGATAGGAATGGACCAGCAGGAAATTACGACCTCTATGAATCAGACCTGCCTGGCAATATGAAGCCTAGTGGCATTAATTACCTCAAGGGGTATGTATACGATAGTATCACCAGGGAAAGGCTTAATTATGCCACCCTGCATATTAGTGATGCCCAATCGGGTAAGTTGCTGTACAAGTTTCATAGTAACCGTGGTGATGGCAGCTACCTGATACCCCTTGAAAAAGGCAAAACCTATGCACTGCATACCGAGCGTATGGAGCATACCGCCGTAGATGATACTTTTGAATTTAAGAGTGATTCAAAGGCCCTCACACTTGTACATAATGTGTGCATGTTACCGGCTGGTTATCTGGCCCCTATCAGCGATACCCTACTGGCAACCCTGCATTTTGACGTAAACATTGTAGAACTTGGAAAAAGTGATAAAGAAATAGTACGTGATGCCATCACCCCCTGGCTCGACCAAAAAGCAGTAGTGGTAATGGTAAATGCTTATACCGATAATACGGGCACACCTATGATTAATGAAACACTATCCTTTAAGCGGGCAAATATTGCAGCTAAGCAGGTAATAGCACTTGGCATACCTGAACTCAATGTTATTGCCAAAGGCTGGGGAGAAGCAAAAATGATAGCCCCCAATGATACCGAAGAAGGCCAACGCAAAAATAGAAGGGTGGAAATTATATTGAGGAGATAATCCTATTAATACTTGCAATACTCAAATTGTTAGTCCTCCTAAATTTCAACTTACGGCACTAAAAGGTTAAATTTGCACCCTAAAATTACCTTGATGGGAAGTATCTTATTGAATGGCAATGACCTTACAAGAGAGCAGGTTATAGAAATAGCAATTAATAACGCACATGTTTCAACTGATGTTTCAAAACTGGCTAATAGTCGTGACTACATTGTCAATAAAGTACAAGACCTTAAAATCATCTACGGTGTAACCACCGGTTTCGGCTCAAATGCCGATAAGATGATTGAGGAAAAAGATACACTCCAATTACAGTTAAATCTCTTACGTTCCCATGCTTGCGGTGTAGGCAATAATTTCTCTACAGAGATAGTAAGGGCTATTATGGCCATAAGGCTAAACACCTTGCTTAAAGGTCATTCTGGTGTTCAGGACAGTACTGTAAAACAACTTGAGTTTCTTATTAACAACCTAATTCACCCTTTAATTCCTGAACAGGGTTCGGTAGGCGCAAGTGGTGATTTGTGCCCATTGTCACATATGGCATTACCATTGATTGGTGAGGGAGAAGTAAGGTTTACAGATCTTGATGGCTCAGTTAAGGAAATGGATACTAAAGATTTTTTGCTAACGGGAAAAGCAAAATCAATAGGTTTCAAGCCCACTACTCTTAGTTATAAAGAGGGTCTTGCATTGACTAATGGTACTACTGTGATGGCTGCCGCTGCGACTATCGCACTCTATAAAGCTGAAAATTTGCTTAAAGTAGGTACACTCTCGTCTGCACTTATATTCGAAAGTTTAGGTGCACGAAAGGATGCATTCGCCTACAAAAAAATACACCAGGCACGTAACCATACAGGACAAACCCAAATTGCAGATTGGCTTACAATATTATTGGATGGATCAAAACTCATCAATATCAGCCAAAAGGAAATTTTGGCACATATACTAGATGCCTACCTGATAGATGACACTGAAATTCTTGATTGCCTAAATGAACTCAATGCAGAAAAAGCGCACGATAGGCAACAACAAATACCTGATTGGGTAATAGATAAGTTGAAAGGGGCAAGACAAAAAGAAGTGGCAACTATGCTTGCATTTGCTAAGAAAAAGTGGAAACCACAGGATTCTTATTCTATTCGCTGCTTGCCACAGGTTTTTGGTGCGAGCAAGACAGCAATTGACCATGTAATATCTGTAATAGACAATGAACTGAATGCCGCCTGCGACAATCCATTGATATTTGCAGAAGATGACAAGGTAGTATCGGGTGGTAATTTCCATGGACAACCAATAGCATTGGTCATGGACTACCTGAAACTGGCTGTAGCTGAAATGGGCAATATTATGGAAAGGCAAATCAACAAAATGGTAGATTCGAATACCAACGATTGCATGCCTAGCTTCCTGATACAGGGTACCGGCCTTAATAATGGGCTGATGATACCACAGTATGCAGCAGCATCAATAGTATCCGAAAATAAGGTATTGGTTCATCCTGCTTCAGCCGACTCAATACCTACCTGCGAGAATACCGAAGACCATGTAAGCATGGGAACTATAGCAGCAAGGCAGGCTATACAAATTTGTGAAAATGTGGAGCGTATAAGTGCCATTGCTTTACTCACAGGTTTTTATTCTATCAATATGCGTTTATTGCAATTTGCAAGTGTGGGTATGGAAAGTAAAGCGGAGGCTGTATTAGCACCATCTACTTTAGAATTATACCATGCCATAAAAGTAGCCAACAAGGAATTGCAGAACCCTGACTTCATTAAAACAGACCGTTTCTTATCACCTGAAATAAAAGTCATAGGTAAGAACCTGGGAATATTTGGAACGATAGCTGAAAAATACTTGCAATAAAATACAATTTCTCCTACATTTAGCCATCATTAACCCTTATAACCAATACCCATGAATGGCTATAGACACAATGGAGAAAGGGCAAGAATAGCGATAATTCTATTTGTTACCCTTTTCGCCACCATGGTGGCGGCAATTGCTACCCAATTGTGGCAGTTAAGTATAGTTGTTGCCTATGACAATGGTACTGCCGATAGTGCACAACTTACATTGTCTGATAGTGTGGTTCGTATCCCGGCAATCGCTTATACTATTATCTTTATTTTGTGTACCATCTACTTTATCCGTTGGTTTAGGAGAGCTTATAATAATTACATACAGCTTAATCCCGGTGCTGCATCTTTCACTGAAGGTTGGGCTGCCGGGGCATGGTTTGTACCTTTTACAAATTTGGTAAGGCCCTATAGAATCATGCAGGAATTATGGCATGGCACACTTAAATTATTGAGTGGGAACGGTGCAGGAGATTACCCATCTACACTAATCGGTGCATGGTGGCTAACCTGGCTACTTTATAATTTTGTAAGCAGTACAGGAAACAGGCTTAAAATGTATATGACAACTATTGATTCTATTAAAACCGCTATTCTAGTGGAAGTTGTAGGCGATATAATTGGACTTGTATCCCTCATATTTATTATCCTATTGGTACGTAGTTATGCCGAATTAGAAAAACGTGTTGAAGAAGCTATATCATTGCCCCAGGATAGCATTTTTGCCCTGAATACAAACGTGGCCTATTACCAATCGGGGCAACCTCTCAATGAAAATCATACTAACAATAATGGTACAGTATCAAATGAATAAAGCCTTTCCGAATTAATAAAATGAAATTGTGACATAATAAGCCTGATACCCTAATTTTGCCATCAGAAAAAACATAGACAATCATAAATGCAAACAATACAACCAAGAATTTTTAAAGGCACACGTGACTTCCTACCTGATGAAATGATACACAGGGAAGAAGTGCAGAAAATAATGCGTGCCGTATTTCAGAAATATGGTTTTGAACCCATTGAAACACCAGCCATTGAATACCTCAATGTACTTACCGGTAAGTATGGCGAAGATGCTGATAGGCTTATTTACCGCCTGAATTATAAAACAGGTACAAAGGATGAGGCTGCATTGCATTACGACCTTACAGTACCATTCTCCAGGGTGATAGCAATGAACCGCGACCTGCCCAAACCTTTTAAACGTTACCAAATACAACCTGTATGGCGTGCTGATACCCCGCAGCCTAAACAGGGTCGTTTCCGTGAATTTTACCAGTGCGATATTGATGCCGTAGGCAGTAAATCTATGCTGGTGGATGCTGAGATTATTTGCATTGTGAATGAGATTCTCACCCGCCTGCAATTCAAGAATTTCCTTATAAAAATCAATAACCGTAAGCTCCTCAACGGCTTGGTGGCCTATGTGGGTCTGGACAGTTCATGGACAGGTGAGATTTGCCGCTCTATTGATAAGCTGGATAAGATTTCATTTGAAGAGGTAACTGAGGAATTAAGAACCAAAAATGTACCTGAAGAAGCCATAGCAAAATTAAAAACCGTGGTAGCTGGTGGTACTATTACCCTTGCCGATGCTGAGAAATTGATGGCAGGTATACCTTCTGGTGAAGAAGGGGTAAATGAATTGAAAGACTTATTGGCATATCTTGAATCAATGAATGTACCTAAGGAGAATTTCGTTTTTGAAATATCACTGGCACGTGGATTAGATTACTATACTGGACCTATATTTGAAACTACACTACCCGACCATCCACACATTGGCAGCCTTACCGGTGGTGGTAGGTATGATGAACTGATAGGTAGTTTTAGTGGTATTGATACCCCTGCCGTAGGTACCTCACTAGGTTTGGACAGGATTCTGGCTGCAATGAAGCAGCTAGGCATGCTTGATAAGGCCCAAACCCGTACCAAGGTGCTGGTTACCTCATTCTCAAAAGAAACCATATTAGACAGCCTGAAACTGGCGAGTAAATTCAGGTCGCTGGGAGTAAATACTGAAATCTACCATGAGGCAGTAAAACTCAAAAACCAATTCTCCTATGCCGATAAAAAGGGAATTAGGTTTGTAGCCATTATGGGTGAAGACGAAATAAAAAATGGTCAGGTAACACTTAAAGACATGAGCAAGGGCAGTCAGGTATTGATTAGTACCGATGCTATTGAGCAATGGATTAGTGATAATCTGTAAAAGAAAAACAAATATAAGCAAGAAGGGACTATACCAAAGAGTGGGTATAGTCCTTTCTTATTTTTAGGCAATAAGTGAATCATCACAACAATTAGTAAGTGATTTTTTCACAGAGAATAGCCATCAAAAATTAGCTGTTTCTATCTTTTCTATATTAAAGATTTTCTCTGCATTTTGGTTGGTGGTACTACCCGTATTGATGGTAACGGTGCTATTTACATTGCCGGACACTACCAGATTTTCATTACCATTTATGGCTATTGCCCCCTCTGCTGACTTGCGCTCATTTTTGGCAAAGTCATCCATTTCCAGCCTTTCCAACTCTTTATTGAACTGGTTCCACAAATCATCAGGATCCTTAAACCTGCTAATGAAGTGCCCCATATCCAATAGTTTTTGTTTGAATTTCACCAGGCTATCTTCTACCGGCCCATCAGTATCCTTAAAATAAGTAAAAATGAAAGGCTTTTTGGTAGCAGCAAAGGAGCCAAATGCCTTTTCAAACTCCTCGGCGGTATACATGCCCAT
>CANGSR010000105.1 GCA_947456055.1 Chitinophagaceae bacterium | reverse complement strand
GCCCATAGAGATTTGTAGTTAGAGCCAGCTTTCCGCCAGCAACCAAAACCCTGCTACATTCTGCAAAGACAACTTGAGGGTTTGAAAAGTTATTGATCCCCAGATTGGAAACAATAAGATCAACCGAATTATCCTCAAATGGAAGTTTTTCGGCTGAAGATTCTATTATCTCCACATTGGTAAGCCCATAATTTTTCACCTTTTGTCGGGCTCTTTCAGCAGCATTTGCCCATAGGTCTAAACCATAGAGTTTACAGGAATTCCCCAACCTACCCGCCAACTCCATCAATGGAAATCCAGCCCCCGAACCAATATCTAAAACAGTTTGATAAGGTTTTAACTCAAGGTGTTTCAATAATAGCAGTCCAAACGAGGCACTCCACAATGGTGCTTCATCAAAGGTGCTAATGAAGTCTGAATTATCTTCGAATTTATAAGATAGGTATTCCAACATAGGAAGTTCATTTTGGGTATAAATCAATAACAGAAAGGTAAGAAATAAAACTAAAAAACACTTACTTTTTGGCATGCACCAACCAATCTTCTTTAGAAATTTTTAGCCAATCGCACAAAATATCACCATAATAAAACTGTTCTACATAGGTTAAACCACATTTTTCCAATGCCCTACGTGAACGGGTATTACCAATATTGGCAGAACCATAAACTATATCAATGTTCAAAACTTCAAAAGCATACTTAAGTGATGCGATTGTAGACTCTGTGGCATAACCCTTGTTCCAGAATTTTTTAGCTAACCTGTAACCAACATCATGCACATTAGTATGACCGTTCCAGTTATCCTTAAGTAGTTTTAGGCCTGTCCACCCAATAACCTCTCCTGTGGCTTTTTCCAAAGCAACCCAGCGCCCAATACCATTATCAATATATTGCTGCCTTATTGATTCTATATAATTCCGGATATGCTCAATATCCTTTACCGGATTATTCCCTAGATAAGTATGTACCTCAGGATCGGAGTCCATTCTAAATAGGCCTTCAGCGTCCTCGGGCACCATATCCCTTAAAATAAGGCGTTCGGTTTCGATATAAAATTTCAGTTCATGGTGCATCTTAATTGATTTAATATTTGAGTGTGAATTGAAAACGTTTTTTAAACCCTCATTTTCCAGGGGCTATTCTCCAGTTTGGCAAGTTTACAAAATCACGTCTTTATCCCCAAATATTTAACCATTATTACTATTCAATAAACAAATTTCCAAATCAAACCTTTACAACTCAATAATCTGCTTTAAATGGTGCTCCATATGCTCCATGTACCATTCAATGAGATGTTGTAGGGTAACAATTCTCCCTTCATCTACCCTACCTATTCGCTGCAAATCCGCTTCTGGAATTTGCCTGATTACCCAAATCAGGTGCCTATTGTATAATTCCCAAAGCGCAATGATATGATTACTATCTAGATGCTGGTAATTGTTTAACTGGACCCATTTATTCTGTTCATAAACTATTGAAGGTGTATCTTCATACTGAACCCTGATAAATCTTTGGTGGTTGTTGGCTGCACTATCAACCAAATGACCCAAAATTTCCTTTTTACTCCATTTATCAGGTGCTTCTTTATAACAAAATTCAGTTTCGTTTATAGCTTTTACTAATCCTGGAATGGTGCTTACAAAACTTTCAAGTTGTTCAATTATCTCTTTCATTATATTTTACATTTACATATCACACTTCTATCAAAATTATTTATTTGGCCTTACAAACCGGATTACAATTCACCGGAAAATTTACAGAATTGGCAATATAACAAATCTCATGGGCTTTATGGTGCAATTCAATAGCCTGGTTAATCATTGACTCCTCGGCAACAATCACAACTGGATTTAATGTCACTTCCCTAAACTGCCCACCACCCTTACTATTCTCATCCATAATACCCATTGCATTATCTACATAATCAAGCACCACCACCCCTTCCATTGAACATACATATAGGTAGGACAGCATATGGCACGATGAAAGTGCAGTTACAAGTAGGTCCTCAGGGTTGAGTTTGTTTTTATCGCCTACTGCGGCATTATCAGTTGTAAGATGTAGTTCTGGCTTATCGCCAATACATACAGTATGGCTACGGTCGTAGGTTTTTACATTTTTGTTCCCGGTATCTGATTTACCAGTCCATTGGTTAGTTAATTTATATTTATGCTCACGTGTCATAATGAAAATATTAGTGGTAAATTATAATCGAAAATCTAAATTTCTACTACAAGGAGTCCCTCCTCATTGCTCCCTAACTTACTAACCAGGTTCCCGTTCTTATCCCAAAAAGCACTCCTGCCTCCCGCTTCCATTCCATAAGAATTGCCACAAAAATTAGCCATCAATACATTCATTTGATATTGCTTAGCATAGATACTCAAATCATTATAAGCCTGTGACAATCCACCAGGTGAATAAAAGATACTAGCCAGATATAAACTGGTGTTTGCGTGGGCTGCATTTTGCGGGTGCATTGCATTACAAATATCAGCACAAATGGCGATTGAAATCCTTTCCTTTCCCAAACAAATTAGTGGATTATAATGAGAGCCTGGAGAAAAAGCTACTTCCTCGCCATTGTGTAGGAATTGCTTAGTATAAAGTAATGGGGGGCCATTAGGGGATATAAAAAAGGCACCTATAGATAGCTTGTCCAAAATCTTTACTGGTGCACCTACTAATATGGAAATACCGTTCAAATCAGCCATGTTTTGAAAAACAGCCAATCTTGCATCATTTTCCACAAATACATATTGCTCTGCCTCCTCACGTTCATACCCGGTTATTGACATTTCAGGAAAGACAATCAATTGTACGTTTTGCAGGATAGCGCTATTAATCAGCTCCAAATGCTTATCAATATTGGCCAGTACCGAGTATCTCACTGGTGAAAATTGGGCAGCAGCTATTTTCATATTCTACTATTTTATTTCAATACATAATCTATAAAACCAATCCAATCACCCCTCATAAAATTCAATAGGTAAACCATCTGGGTCTGCAATAAATGTAAATTTTTTACCAGTAAATTCATCTATTCTTACTGGTTCAACTACTACCTTATTTTCATTTAGCCACCCTACCGCATCCTCAATATTATCCACCTCAAAAGCTAAATGCCTTAAGCCCCTTGCCTCTGGTTTGGAAACCCTTGGCGGTGGGTTTGGGAAAGAGAATAACTCAATTAAATACTCCCCATTTAGTCCTAAATCCAATTTCCATGAGTCCCGCTCCTTTCTATACACTTCTCTGATTATGGAAAACCCCAGCACCGTTGTATAAAATGCTTTCGACACCTCATAGTCTGAGCAAATGATGGCAATATGATGAACTTTATTGATTTTAATCATCTTTCGGCTTTATCTTAATAATAACTCTAAAATACGGTTTCTTAAACCCCTCAAATTAGGAGTTTCAGCATTCGATAAAAATATAAACGCCATGTCTTTTTCTGGAATTCTATAAATTACATGCACATTACCGGGATGGCCACCCGTATGATAGTAAACCCTTTTTCCTGAAATATTTTTGATAAACCACCCAAACCCATACCCCACTTCCGGACTACTTTTGGGTCTTACTATTTGACCACTATATTCATTTTCCTTAAACGCTTTATCCTGTATATAGGCGGGTAATAAAGTATAATTCTTTAGCGCCCTATCCCATCTAGCCAAATCCCTTGCACTTGTCACTACCGAACCATCACCATAAAAATCGCCCAAATAGTAAACGAAATTATACTTGGGTTGAGTATGTGCATATTCAAATTTTCCACCTTGGTATACATGCCCTTTGGCAAGGTGCTTATTTTTGATCTTTCTAATATCTGTAACCATGTAGGCATATGTGTTCTTCATTTTCAATGGCTTGAAAATATTTTGCTCCATAAATTCCTGATAGTTGACATAGGAGCGATTCTCAATAATATTGGCCAAAAAATCATAACCTATATCGGCATAGGCTAATTGGCTACCAGGTTCAAATTGGAGTGGCATTTTATGCTTAATAAGATATTCAAGCACCTCCTTATTCCCGTTAGCTTTGGTAGTATCGAGGTAGGGTCTTATCCCATCCCAAAAATCTGGCAAGCCCGAAGTATGAGTCAACAAATGTCTGATGGTAATATTATCATATGGAAACCCTGGAATATACCTGCTTACTTTATCATCATAATTCAAAGCCCCTTTTGCATGAAGTAACAAAATGCCATAGGCCGTAAATTGCTTTGAAATAGATGCAACCTGAAATGAATTATCGCTGGTTAGCTTCACTCCATTTACCGCATCAGCATTACCATAGCTTTTTTCAAATATTGTTTTTCCGTTTTTAGTAATCAATAAATTGCCATAAAAAGGAGACTGTTTATAGGTGCTGTCAATGACATAGCTTATGCTATCTATATTTTGGGCAGATACCTGACAAGCCCAAAGTATAAAAACAATAATCAACCCATATAGCCTATTTACCATAATCAATATTTAATCAACCTTTCTCATTTTCCTCATCTGGGCAGCAATTTCCCCTGAATTCCCATCACTTGCCTTTTCTAATTCACTAATAATGTTTTTATAATTCTTATCGTCCCTGTTTTGCGATAATTTCTTCACCCCTTCCATCCGTTCTATCTGTATTTCAAATCCTATTATCCCCTTTATATGGCTATTCAAAAAGTCTTTGGGCATGCTTTCCATTGTTACTGCATTCGGCGAGTTTGATTCGTGCTTACCAACTAACAAACCCAAAGATGCAATTAGCTCTTCGCCTTCTATAATCCTTATTTTGCCATACACATGCACCGCAATATAATTCCACGTGGGCACATTTACATGGTCATACCACGATGAAGATACATATGTATTGGCACCTTGAAAAATAACCATTACCTCAGTTTGCACACTAATCTCATTGAGTTGAGGATTAGCAACCGAAATATGGCTATACAAAAATCCTAATCCATCTTTGGATTCTGAATAAACAAATGGAATATGGGTAGCCGATAGACCAGCAACCTTATTGACAACCAATGCCCCAAAACTATTTTGTTCGATAAAACTTATAGCCTCGGCCTTACTTTCCATATTAAAATGAGTCGGAATATACATTTATTAAAGTTAAAAGTCAAAAGTCAAAACATGCAATTATTTCGCAATGCAAAATAGTCTCATTTCACTTTGCCCTGAATAAACTGCAGATTCTCTGTCGATTGTCAAGAATTACGCAATACATACAAATACAACTGTATGTAATCAGGCGCTTTTGCCGATTACAAGATGCTCCAAATTCAATTTTACGTCCGGCCATTCCTCATCAATTATGCTATAATAAGCCGAGCTTCTTTTACCATCATACCTAATTACCTTATTCCTTAGTACACCCTCAAAGCGACCTCCTATTCTTTCTATTGCCTTTCTCGACCTCATATTCTTTTCATTTGCTACTATTTGAACCCTAATGGTATTAAGCACCTCGAAACAATAGGTCAACATCAGTAATTTACACTCATCATTAAAACCCTTACCCCAGTATTCGGGCAAATACCAGGTCCAGCCTATTTCAAGATTTCTGAATTCCTGTTGGAGTTTAATGAATCTGGTACTACCTATTATTTTACGGGTAGCCTTATCAACCACCACAAATGGATATTGGTTCCCTCCTTCCCTTCCTGCTACTGCCTCTACTAAACTAGCTAAAAGTGCATCTTTATCATTTGCAGGTACAGGCATGTATGTCCAGATAATTTCAATTTTCGTGGCTTCCAGCAATTCTGGAAAATGGCTTTCCTCCATAGGAACAAGTAGCACCTTTGTCCCATGTAGTATTAATGGGTGTTCTATCCAACTCATAGTTTAACATATTTGCGATAAGTAGGCTCATTATGCAGCTCAAACCCATTTTGCGTATATACCATTTCGCCCACTTTAGTTGCATGTAGTTCTATGGCGCTTATTCCCATTTTTTCAGCCTCTGTAACCAGCCCATTTAATAGGCCTGTACATATCCCTTTTCTTCTGTGTTGGGGCAAGGTAAACATGTTCATAATGTAAGCCCATTTGCCACTTGGGTTTTTCACATTGCCAGGCTGCTCTCTTACTGTAAAAGAACCTATCCCTGTAACTTCATTTCCACAAAAAGCAATATAGGATACACATGCGCCTGTTTCGGTGGCAGTTCGGAAATAATCAGTCATTTGCACCCTAAGTTGGGAAAGTATATCCTCAGGAATTTCACCTGAAAATTCTTTGGCAAACAATATTCTATTCTCAACTAGTATTGATACATCTTTTACATTAGCCCGCAAATAGTTAATTCCCCCATTTTCATTATTTAACCCCAGTGTATAGAGGTAATACTGTATACCAAACGTTTTGTCAATGTCCCTGACTTTTACAAATCCTAAATCTTCGTAGATATGTCTTGCTGCATTCTGAAATTCAGAAGTGTGCAGGGCTAGTATACCTTCACCATTTTGCCTGGCTTGATTAATACACATTTGGGTGAGCATCCTGCCAATTCCCCTACCCTCAAATTCAGGATGCACGCCTAACATTCTTATGTAAGCCCAATCATATTGGAATACAGGTGTAGGATGACCATGATGCACTAAAAAGACCATTCCTATAATCTTGTCTTGGCATTCGCAAACCATACAGGTAGCAATCTCTAAAAGCTTGATGTAGGTATTTTCATTTCCCAAGCCTTCTTTCATTTTATCCCAATTTCCCTCAGTCACCCGGTCTTTATATTGCCCATAGGCAAGTAAGCCTATTGATACCAGCTGAGGCACATCTGCATCTATACCAATCCTATATTTTAAATTTTCATTCATATTTATTGTTTTTAATTCTCCAGATATTCCGATGTTCCTGACTCTTTTTTATCACCCAGCCATTCCCAATTTAAGGATAGTTTCAGTTTGCCTACTTCGTTAAAATTGATTTTAGCAATGGCCTTACCCGCTTTCAATTCATTATTTGTTGTCAGGCATTGGTAAAGCATATCTAACCTATCGCCTTCAAGAACTGCAATTATCTTACCATAAACTATGGTTCCACCATAATAATCGGCACTCACAAAGTTGCCGCTTTGCTTATAATCAAATACAGTTTCTGCATTTACCCTTCCGTTTTCAGTGTTTTCTACCAGGGAAAAGGTTTTGTTATTGAAATCTATCATATCTTATTATTTAATTAGTAAATACTCAAGTCTACTCTATCTGTACCTATTGATGGTTGTGAAATAACCAGAAATTCAAGCGGAGCTCCACTTTTATTGGCGATATAATGCCATTCACCCTTTGCAACATAAATCCCTTCCTGCTCCCTTATTTGGTAGCTATCATCATCCAAATTAAATTCAGCCTCCCCTTTGAGAATATAAAAGAACTGGTTTGAATGGTTATGCATATGTAGTCTTTCCCTGGTTCCGGGTGGCATCAATTCCTGTTTTATGGATAAAGAACCCGAATCTGCCAGAACAAAGGCAGAACAATTATCGCCCCAAAACTGCTGGTTTGCATGTTTAGCACTTATTATCCTACTCATGCATTTTTTTGTTTAACAACCTGGTCAAATTAATTTTCACATCGGGCCACTCAGTATCTAAGATGCTGAAATAGGCTGTATTACGCACTGTGCCATTATCCCTAATCCTGTCCTTTCTTAATATTCCTTCAAATTTTGCCCCAATCTTCAATATGGCCTTTCTAGACCTTTTATTGTTTTCATCGGTCTTCAATTGAACCCGTATTGCCTCAAGCGCCTCAAAACAATAAGTTAGTAATGCCAACTTGCAATCCAGATTGATTGCCGTAGCCCAATAATCAGGATGCAACCAGGTCCACCCTATTTCCAGTTTTGTGTTGGGTTGAGAAATTTCCATCAACCTTGTACTACCTATTATTTTTCTATTTGCCTTATGATAGATAATAAATGGGTACTCAGTTTCGTTTTGCACATAAGTGAGGGCAGTATTAAATGCACTAATGCATTTAACAGTATTACTCATATCTACGGGTATATGTTCCCAAATCCGCTTGTCATCAGCAAGTAAGGCCAATTCGTTAAAGTGACTTGGGTCAAGTGGTATTAAAGAAACCAACTCACCTTCTAATAGAGTTCCCTCAGGTATCCAATGCATAATGTTCACTATTTGATGGAACAAATGTCGGGACTAAACAAATACGGGTACAGTTACAAATTTGTTTATTTTAATGGGTACAGTTACTTTTGTTTTATGGACAAAAAACAAAGTCTGTATTTGCAGATAGCAGATAATATAGAGCATCAAATAAAAAATGATGTACTTAAAATTGGAGACAAGCTACCATCACTTCGAACTATTTGCTCCGAAAAAGGAGTGAGTATGAATACGGCATCACAGGCATATCTTGAATTGGAAAGCAGGGGACTCATAGAATCCAGGCCTCAATCAGGTTATTATGTATCCTATTCACCCAAACATTCCCGAAAAATACCCCAAACCAGCCAGCCTATAGTCGCCAATAGGGAAGATACGCCTGAATTGATTTTAGATGCTATATCCTACAATCTGCCCAAGGCTAAAATAATGTTATCCACCACGCTGTTATCACCCGAACTGCTCCCAATAGCCAAACTAAACAAATCAATCATAGAAGCCACCAGAACCCTACCTAACAGCGGAGTAAACTATGACAGGGCAGGCAGTATTAAACTAAAAACACAAATAGCCAAGCGCTCATTGGCATGGGGAGGCAAACTACAGGCTGATGATATAATCCCAACTGGTGGCAGTATAGATTCTATTTCCTATTGCTTGCTTTCATTGACCAACAAAGGGGATACAGTAGCTGTAGAGAGCCCCATATTTTTTGGTTTTATCCGGTTAGCCCAAAGCCTGGGCCTCAATGTTCTGGAACTACCATCAAGCCCCATTACAGGTATTGATGTAGATGCTCTAAAAGATGCCATTGAAACCAAAAACGTGAAAATAGTTATACTGGTCACCAATTTCAGTAATCCCACAGGCTCATGCATGCCCAATGAACACAAGAAAGCAGTGGTGCAGTTAATGGAGAAACACAATATCCCGCTTATAGAAGACGACATCTATGCCGACCTCTATTTTGGCAATCACCGTCCGGTTTCCTGCAAAACCTACGATGAAAGTGGTATCGTACTCTGGTGTGGTTCTTTCTCTAAAACATTGGTATCAGGGTACAGGGTAGGATGGGTTTCGGCAGGAAAATTTAAAGAACAAATTGCCCGGACCAAACTTTACCATAGCATGGCAAGCAGTACCATAACCCATGAGGCAATTGGCAATTTTCTCGAAGTGGGCAGGTATGAACACCACCTCAGGAAACTGAGGCTCACCCTGCACCGCAACTCACTACAATTCCAAAGGTGCATAAATGAATATTTCCCGGACGATACCAAAGTAACCCGCCCAGCCGGCAGCTTGAATATGTGGGTGGAGCTCAATAAAAATATCAATACCATCGACCTTTACAATAAAGCAATGGCACATAAAATAAGTATAGCCCCAGGACGAACCTATACCCTACACAATCAATACAACAATTGCTTCAAGCTAAGCTATGGCCTCATCTTTACACCTGAAATAGAAAATGGAATGAAAAAATTAGGGGAATTGGTGAAGGGGATGGGCTCCTAAAAAAATTGAAATTTTTGTTGTCTATTAGTAGATCATGCTTGCTAATTATAATTTGCTTGGATTTACTCAATATGAATAATAGGCTATCCATTCATGTATCTGGGTAATAAGTAAATGAATTTTTGTACTTGGGTTAGCTTCAATAGGTCTTTTATTGGATTGTTTTTCCATTAATAATTTCGCCCTTTCGATTGCTAATGGTTCATTACCGATTTTCTTAATTATATCTAATATATTAGCATTACCATGCTTATAGTTAAAATCAGCAAAATCCTTGTTATTTCTAATACTTGTTTGTAACAATTGATAGATAGTGCTTCTCGGTAAGGGAGAGGAATAATCAACTAACATCAAATGCAATAGTAGCCATAATTCAAAGACTTCATTACTATATGCTATTTCAAATTTCTCTGTTTTCGCAATTTCAAATGCTAACTCAAAACGATCAACCTTTGTTTTGTTCTCATCCGCATCATCTTTATCAAAAACCACCCATACCTCATCTACCTCTTTTCTAAATTTAATTGAAAGTGATTCTTTCTCCTTTATTGCAGCATGAACTACGCCCAGAGGGTCTCTCCCTGTTCCAACTGACCGTAAAAACATCGTCTCTACTGGAATTTGCACCTGAAATTGTTCGAAATAAGCAGGTTCTGTATTCTCATCTTCGCATACAATTAAAAACAAGTATTTATAACGCCGAATTCTTACAGGGCGCTCTTCATATTCCTTATAGTTCGATTTCCTTAAGCTACCCTTTTTTGCCATTAGTATTTGATTTTAGTCCTTTAAAAGAACCTAAAAATGGGATTGCACCATATCTACCCTCAAAATATCTTTTTTCTTTATCTGTATCAGGTCTTTCCTTTTCTATTTTTGAACTCCCATTTTTATCTAAATATATAAAATCCGATAAAGAATAGATTTCAGTAGACTCCCATTTATTCTTTTCAGTAAAATAAATTTGGTCTCGTCTTAACTCAGAATAGGTTAGCAAATTTGTATCATGCGTGGCAAAAATAAGTTGGGCATTATTAGGATTTCTTTCTTTACTTAGAAAAATCTTAATCGTATCTAATGTTAACAATGGGTGCATTTTTGCTTCGATTTCATCAATTATTAACACACCACCATTCTTTAAGGCCCACAAAATAGGACCACTTAAATGCAAAGCTTTATTTGTTCCTTTTGATTCCCTCTCATCAAAATTCCAGAACAAATTCTTGCCCGTTTCCATACCATCTGATGAATACATCTTATGGATAGCCTGAACAGAGTAGCTTTGAGAATCTGATAACTTCTTAATAAGTAAATTCCGGGTTTTGGAATCTATATTTTTCGGGAGGTCCTTTTCATCAAAATCTTTTTTAGAGATATCAATACCATCAAGACCTAGATTCAATCTTAAAATATACTGGACTATGTCGTCTCTATCTGTTTCATTGTCCCACATACTAACTGTTCTAATTTCTTCATCTTCAGTGTCAATTCCATCAATCTTATTGAAATGCTTAAACCATTGAAAAATAATTTTCGCTTCTTCTACATTAAACATATCACATGTAGAAAGAAACAATGCATTAGACCTCGTCGCTTCTATTGCCGCATCTATTATCTTAGGATTTCCTTTAAGTCCGGAAGATGCATCAATAGTTTCACCTTCCCTAAGGAATAATATAACTTCTCTTCCTTGAGATTTTCTATACAACCACTCACTTACAATTTCTTCTTTTTTAAATTCCAATCCATACCTGTATCGATTATCATTAATTATAAATGTTATTTCAAATTTCGTTGGTCTTGAATCCCATCCTTCACGAAGTAAAAAGGGATCATAAGGTAACTTAGTTGTTGATGTTGAACGAGCAGATAAATAAATCAGCTTATCAAGTAACCCCATTGCTAATAATAGATTACTTTTTCCACTTCCATTTGCCCCATATATTGCAATGGCATTTAAAGCATTGTGCTTCCCATTGAAAACTATATTGTCCATATATTCCTTTTGCCTTGGTGCTGGAATTAAACTTAAAATCTGTTCCTCACCAATCGAACGATAGTTAGACACTCTAAATTCTATCAACATAGCATTTCACGAGTTATTTCCACAAAAATAAGCATGTTCGATTCAATTTGCAAGATTTAGTTTTATATAATCCAAACAAAAATTAAGACCTGAATAGATTACACCATATATATTATAATAAAAATGCACAACTTTTTATCCATAATTAATTTCAACCAATAAAATGCTTCTCATTATTTTAAGACATTACTTAAAAAACGATACATTGAACAAATAAAACACTACAATTAAGGTCAAAATCGCCAAAAAGCTATCCTTCCACTCACAAAAAATTCCCTCCCCTATTTCCTAAATAAATTGCACATTTGCAGGTATAAAACAGTAAAAACAAGCCATGCGGATTATAACATATAATGTAAACGGGATTAGGAGTGCAGTAAAAAAAGGCTTTGCCGACTGGCTGGCTACAAACCCTGCTGATATTGTATGCCTGCAGGAGATTAAAGCCAATAAGGAAGACGTGCCTGAAAAGGAAATAAACGCAGCCGGTTATGAAATTTACTCCTACTCAGCCCAAAAGAAAGGCTATAGTGGTGTAGCTATCCTTACCCGAATCAAGCCTGATAATGTATTTTATGGCAATGGCATTATGCAAAGTGATGCCGAGGGCCGGGTAATAAGAGCTGATTTTGGCGACCGCACCATCATTAATGCCTATTTCCCTAGTGGCACGTCAGGTGATGAAAGGCAGGGATATAAATACCAATGGCTGGATGAATTTATAGAATACATCAACGAACTAAAGAAAACCCGCCCCAACCTCATTATTTGCGGCGATTATAATATTTGTCATAAGCCCATTGACATCCACGACCCTGTAGGCAACAAGAAAAGCAGTGGTTTCCTGCCCGAAGAAAGAGCCTGGATGGATAAATTTTTCGAAGCAGGACTGGTAGATACCTTCAGGCATTTCAACCAAAACCCACACCAATATTCATGGTGGGCAGTACGTGCCAATGCAAGGGCCAACAATAAGGGCTGGCGTATAGACTATATCAATGTCACCGAGCCCCTAAAAAACACTCTTGTACATGCCGAAATCTACCCCCACATCGTTCATTCGGACCATTGCCCGGTATTTTTGGAGATAAAATAGGGTTCTTGTAAATAAGTGATTTTCAAGAATAAGGATTCCATCCTTGAGGAACTACCGGTTTATAGCAAATCAGGTACCATAAAAGGAGTATTTCCCGGAGGGACTAACAGTTTGTAGCAAACCATACAACAGAATAAGGACTATGCCCAAGAGGGGCTACAGATTTGTACAAAACAACTATCCTGCAAAAGGACTATGTCCCAGAGGGACTAATGGTTTGTAGCAAACCATACAACAGAATAAGGACTATGCCCCAGCGGGGCTACTGGTTTGTAGTAAAACAATTATCCAGCAAAAGGACTATGTCCCAGAGGGACTACCGGTTTGTAGAAAAACAATTATCCAGCAAAAGGACTATGTCCCAG
>CANGSR010000104.1 GCA_947456055.1 Chitinophagaceae bacterium | reverse complement strand
CCTGTTGTAAAAGATGTTTTCATTGATTTATCATCTACACCAGTTTTGCTTGAAGATTATATAGAAACTATAGGAAGTGGGGATGGGACTTATATTGTTGCGAAAAAGGAATTTTGCGATGATGAGTTTTCTGAACTCGATTTGGAAATCCTACAAGCTGTTGCAACCAATTACCGGAATTTTACAGGAAATGAACTAGTAGAAATTACACACCGGGAAAACTACCCATGGTATAATACTGCATTGCAACATGGCTACCTTGACCTGTTTAACAACAAATCAATCCAATCAACTGATATAATTATTGACCTTTCATCCCTGCTTAACGATACACCTGCACTCAAAGAATTTTATTTGGGCAATCTGGAATATCAGAAACAGAGTAACCACTTAAAAGGCAATTGCCCCACTTACAGCCATCTGGGGCATTTTGGGGCATAAATGGGAAATTACAAAATAACACATGTAATTATATACCAACAACTTACAAGCATATCATTGCCCCATATCCAAAAATATTTATTTTCTCAAAAGTGGGGCATTTTGGGCAATAACCATGATTAGCATATCCCATCCATCACATATTGAGGTTGCTTCGGCAGCAGAAAAAGCTGCCTCGCAATGACGCACGGGGATTATCACTAATATAATAAAACTAGCAAAAAGGGGAAATCATAGTCTTTTACAAAATCAGCCTAATTATAGTGAAGAATAAGATTTGACAACTTTCCAAAAGTTGTCAAATCTGCTCAAAGGAGTTCACAAAAAAATTAAAACACCTACTTGCCTATATAGTTCCTAATTTTGGGGTAGGGAATTGAAATAACCCTTTTCGGTATGGTACTTTCATTTATTGTAGCAGTTTCTGATAATAATGCCATTGGCCGGCACAATGCACTACCCTGGCACCTGCCACAAGACCTGAAATTCTTTAAGCGTACCACCCTGGGCAAACCGGTAATCATGGGCCGCAAAACATTTGAAGCTTTGGGTAAACCCCTGCCTGGCCGATTGAATGTAGTCATTAGTAACAATAAAGATTTCACACTGCCTGAAAGGGTTCAGTGTTGCGATAGTATTGCCGGTGCAATAAAGTTGGCCCAAAAATCAGAATCCGAAGAAATATTCATCATAGGGGGCGGGCAGATATTTACAGCCGCACTTCCTCTTGCCGACCGCCTATACATCACCAGGGTACATGCCACCATTCCCGATGCTGATGCATTTTTCCCGGATATTGACCATACTCACTGGAAAATGGTGTGGGAAGAAAAGCACCTGGCCGATGAGCAACATAAATACGACTACACCTTCCAGCAATTTGAAAGAAGGGAAATGTAATAAGCCTGGCAATGAATTCTTTTACCACTATTGAGTACCTCAAATATAAACTCCGTGCCCAGGACAGGCATGGGGTACACTCTCCCTTTGTTTATAGCTTTAACGAGGGTGTGCTTAATAAATCAGGGTCTATTGACCAGTTAGTGAATAATATTATTGCCTACTATTCCGTAAAAAGTGCACATACAATCGATATACCTAGTGCTAATAAATTGCAGCCAACCGGAAATACGGTATCCAATAAAAGTGCAATGGGGTTTGACCAATTACATATTTGGGATTTGACAACAAATAATAATTCAGCACCCCCCCTTCATGAAATAGGTAGTAATGATATCCTAATTGTAAAACCCCTTTATACCATCCCTATGAATAAGCAACAATGGGATGCACTTTTCAATGATGACAGGGTAAAACTAAGTATAGACTTGTTCCATTTGGGTCTACTTTTTTTTAGGGAAGAATTTATTGTTAAGCAGCATTTTACCTTGAAGTTCAAACCAGCTTAAATGCTCCTAATGTTATCTTTTAGATATGGATTGGGCTTCTAAACTTTGAAGAGTATATTTGATAGCCAAAATATTTTTAGTGATATTGCATTTTAGAAAGTATATAAACACACTGATTCTTACATTATTGGTGCTATCATCAGGCAATATCTATGCCCAATTTGGTTTTTTTATCAATTATCAGGGCAAGGTTAATGTGGTAACTTTCGATGGGGCGCCTTATCAAATGGCCATTTACCAGGAAGATGACCCTATGGCCCGGATTAAAATAACCCACCAAAAAGGAACAGAAGAAATAGGAGCAATTACAGATAGTATTACCGACGAAAACCGCTTCCAGCTTGAATCATTTGACTTTTGTGCTGAAATTAGAACCAACCCCCATATTTTCAAGTACGATTATCCATTTTATGAGAGTAACTATTCAGGTATTCACGAGATAACAGATACCGTAAAAGGCTATTTTGAGTATCAAAAAACAAATAGCTCTTTACCCACGTTTGGCGGACAAAATGATGGAAGCTTTGATTGGATAAGTACCAACTATTTTAGTTCGTATAATAGCTGGGTGCTGGATAAAAACTACCGTATAGCAGCTATAAAGCAAATAAAAAGTACGGCTGCTGATACGGGTAATGTTTTTGACACCCTATTGTTTTACAACTATTACTACAATAAAAAGGGTAAAATAGATAGTGTAGCAGCAAATACTAACTCATCTGATTTTCCATCTAAGCTTCTTTATACCTACTACCTGTATAATACCGATGGTACACTTAATTACCTAGTATCTACTACTAAGCAAGTACCCCATATATCATCCAGGTGGTGTAATAAGCAGTTTGATGCAATAATGAGGTCGCAGGATACCTTCAATCTGAAAAATACTATTGACGAGGATAATACGCCCAACATTATCTACTTTGGGGCATGGCGATACACCAACAAAAAACTATCAACAGTGTATCAATACGACCTGAATTTTTATACCACTAAGGATTCAATAACTTACAATATTGAAGGCCTACCTGTTTGTATTGATAATGAGTTGCTTGACTCCTATCCAAAAGTTCTTTATAACGAACGATGGATGTTTTATTTTGATGAGAATAAACGTGTAGAAAAGTCTATCTATCTCAAAGTCGATAATTATGACAGTATAAAATCAAAGGACATTATCAATTTCAATCAGAGCATGGTACCCACCAATATCCAATCCACCTACTCCGAACAGAAGTATACTTATGATGAAAAAGGCAGGATAAACCACATAGAAATATCAGGCGACAATAAACATGATGCCTTTGATTATTACTATAAACTAAGCGGTAAAAAGAAAAAAACTGTACAGCCAAAGCCTGTTCAGGAAAATGATTAAGGAACGATAATTAAATAAATACCACCATTTGGCTTGTTCTTTTCCTTTTCTGCTACGTTACAAAAGTCCTTAAATAGGTCGCTATTCACAGATTTTGTGCCTTACATAAAAGAAAAATACCTACGCCCTCTGGTAGTCTTTATTTATTCAACGTTCCTAATGCAAAAACGAATCTGCACCATCTGTTTTAGTATCAGCAAAGAAATTCTCTACAAATCCACTAAACATCGGTGGCACCTTGCTCATCACAAAATCCTTCATTATTACTACTGCCTGCATGGCCTGCTCATCATTAAGACCAGCCTTTTCTTTCAACTGTGCTAATAATTCTTCCATTGGTATTGGCTTTTTTAGATATGGCACACTGTTTAGGTGTGCCATATCATGAGTATTGTATAAATAAATGCCAGCGGTTTAGGCAGGCTGTTTTGACAATATTAAGCAGCTTTCAAGTGTTCCAGTTTTGCATGCTCCACCATTTGGCGGGCATATTCCACCGTAAGGTGGAAAGTACCATCATGCTTTTCAGATGGCAGGTCGAACATAGCATCTGTGAGTATCATTTCACAAATAGCCCTTAGCCCACGTCCACCTAATTTGTATTGTATAGCTTTCTGCACCATATAGTCAAGCGCACCATCTTCTACAGTAAGGTTGATACCTTCAAATTCAAAAAGGCGCTTGTATTGTTTCACCAAGGCATTCTTTGGCTCTGTAAGTATACGCTTCAATGATTCCTCATCAAGCGGATTCAGGTAGGTAACTACCGGCAACCTTCCCAGCAATTCAGGTATTAGCCCAAAGGTGCGTAAATCCTGTGCATTTACATATTGCAGCAGGTTGGCACGGTCCAGGTCCTTGGTTGCTTTAATGGCATTGTAGCCTATCGCAGTAGTTTGTATACGGCGGGCAATCATTTTATCAATACCCTCAAATGCACCTCCACAAATGAAGAGGATGTTGGTGGTATTTACTTTAATCATTTTTTGTTCAGGATGTTTTCTACCGCCTTGTGGTGGCACCAGCACCTCACTGCCTTCCAGTAGTTTCAGCATAGCCTGCTGCACTCCTTCACCGCTTACATCACGTGTAATAGATGGGTTATCGCTCTTGCGGCCTATTTTATCCAGCTCATCTATGTATACAATACCTCTTTCTGCAGCTTGCACATCATAGTTACTAGCCTGCAATAGGCGGGACAAAATGCTTTCCACATCTTCACCTACATAACCAGCCTCGGTAAACACTGTAGCATCTACAATAGCAAATGGTACCTGTAGCAAGCGGGCAATAGTTTTGGCCAACAAGGTTTTACCTGTGCCGGTTTCACCTACCATCATGATGTTTGATTTTTCAATCTCAACATCATCCTGTGCAGGCATTGTGAGGCGTTTATAATGATTATAAATAGCTACCGACAAAACCTTTTTAGCATCATTCTGGCCAATAACATATTGGTCAAGGAATGCTTTTATTTCACGGGGTTTGTAATTCTTATTTTTCTGCAGTTCTGGTTTGGGCTCTTCCTTCTTCTGTTTTTCACCAGTTGCTTCGGTGAGCAGGGCGTGGGCATTTTCAATACATTGGTCACAGATATTGCCTTTTATGCCAGTGAAAAGGATATTCACATCGCTTTCACTACGGTCGCAAAAAGAACATCTTTTTTCGGTTTGTTTTGCCATTATTTTATTATATGTATACTTTGAGGTTGCAAAGGTACGGAAAAATTAACATTTATCGGGTTTAAAATCAAAATGAGCGAGTGATTTTGATAGTACTCATTATGCATGTAAGGTGCAAAATAACTTCATAATCAATTGAAACCCTGACATAATTCCATAAAATTTTGATTCGTTAGTAACTTAATGCATTAAAATTCTATTGTTTTTATACATTCGTACTATCCAAAATGAGGTTTTTATGATAAGGGTATTTTTATTTCTGATATTTACTAGTTGTATTATCAATGTGCAAGGTCAAATTGATGATAATTACGAAACCAGGCGATTACCACCATCTGTAGATTACCTAGCACCGGGATGTAAACTGGCTATTGGGGAATCACTGACTTCCGAAAATGGTCAATCACAACTTACCATGCAGGTGAATGGTGAACTTGCTCTTTTTAATGTAACCGATGGCCGGCAAACATGGTCTTCAATGACAATGGGTTCACCCGCAAGCTATGCCCTTATGCAAACTGATGGCAATCTGGTTCTTTACAATAATCAGCAATTAATTATCTGGTCATCAAATACCGCAGGCAACCCTGGTGCCTATCTGGTAATTGAGAATAATGGTAAGATGTACCTTTACTACAACAATGCCAGTATTTGGTCTACTGAGAATTTCACATGGGGTAATCAACCGAGAAATTATATGCCACCTGCTGGCACACCACCTCCCTACCGTGAAGAGCGCAAACAACCCTCAAATAATGACCAGCTACTAAAAGATAAACTAGCCAAAGAACAACAACAAAAAGAAGCACTGCAAAAAGAACTGGACCAAAAAGATAAGAAACTAAAGGAATTACAAACTACAGCTGATTCAGCCAAACACAGGCAGGATTCTATAATTGCACAACATGCAAAAGATAGTATAGCCAATATTAAACCTACCAAACTTACTCCTAAAGAACAAAATGAAAAAGCCCTAAAGGATAAAAAAGAGAAAGAAAGGTTATTGAAGGAGAAAGCATTAAAAGAAAAACAACTAAAAGCACAACAATTGAAGGATAAACAATTGAAAAACCAAAAGCCACCCAAAACCGGCACTAATATGAATGCTACCATTGGTGGTAAAACTGAAGTGCCTGGGAAATAGAGGAATACTCTTTGGATATATGAGGAATGAACAAGACATCGGCCACCAACACCTAAATGGTGTTGTGGCCGATGTAGTTATACTAAGATATCGTTTAAAATTTATACCCACCACTATTAAATACCACATTGAGGACCACAGCCTGCAGTAAAGAAGGTATATTTTAATGTAGTACCCGAAATAATAGTACTAGCAACTAATGCATTAGCTAATGATGTAACCAGACATAAATAATCAGGCCATGACAGGGCTTCACCATATGGAGCAACATGCTGGCATTTTGCCTGGTCTACCCAGGTATTGGTTGAACCAGGTGGTTGGTCAGAAAGGGGATAATTGGCATGGGGAAATTGACAATAAGGTGCTATCTGGGTATAACCATTCAAACCGCCCGCAAGTGTCAACGCCTCTATACACACAAATTCAAGTGCTGTAATACTGATATCAGGACCAAAAATATTTACTAAATTAACAAGAGTTGAATCATCAAAACAATTTGGTGCCACATCATTTTCATTCCAAAAAGGAATACTTTCGTTACCGGGGTTAGGACCTGCCTGGAATATGGAATTGTAATAATTAACAAAATCGGGATTTGCAGTTGCTGATGATGCTATCGGCATGCTGTAAATTTTATTATTTGGCAATTGGGCATAAACATAGGTAGAAATTACCGGTGTTAAAGTTCCTCCCAGACTATGACCACAAACATAAATTACATCCCCTGGCATTACATTGTTCTTTAGATAGGCTAGGGCACTACCGCCTGGTTGATCAACCCCCATAGATAAGAGGTCATTTAAGGCATTACCTGTACCATTTGCAATTCGTGAAGTGGCTGGTGCGCCGTTTGGTGCATCTGGGGTATTTGGAAGTGCATTAGTAAATGCCACATCAAAATCTTCAAATATCCAGGTATCCAAACTTGGGCCATCGGTACCGGCAATACCTACTAAATAGGTATTAAAGCCAGGTGTAATATCCTTATTACAAGCTATATACAATGAGTTAAGCGGTTGGTTTTCCGTATTTAAAATATCGGAAACAACTACATAAGGGCCCCATACAGCATTCCAATTGCCAATAAAACTACTTATTTCAGCACTACTGAGTATGTCATTTATTAACTGTGAAGTATTTGCTGTTGCTGCATCTGAAGATACTCCTGGAAACATCTCTGATAAATTGATAAGCATCGCTGTGCTAAAAATCTGTTTCTGAACTTCTGAAGGTGTGATTTGCATTGTTTATGTTTTGATTGTTTCTCCTACTCTTTTCAAGGCTTTTCGGATTCCGCCCTATGATTTGCATCACCAATACAAAAATTTCTATTACAATATGACTGGAGCAACAAACAAGATAATTTAATGAAATTTGTATGGCTAAACGCTTAGATGTTCTTTAGCTTTGGAGCATTAACCCAGATTTTGCAGTGAAATTAGATTGTAGCAGGTGAAACATCCATAATTACTTATTAGAATAAATCATAAAATAACCAGTTCTAACGGTAATATAATTAAATTTTTATTTAAGATTAATTCTCGCAATGGTTCCAGTAGGCACAAACTCAAATTATAATTTCAAAGCAAAATCTGGGTTTAATTTATGGGATTATCCCTCAATGTCCTTAGTCAGGAAATTAATACAATTCATTATGAAACGTAAGTTATCACCTTTACCTATCTGCCCAGGGGAAGGGGTAGTTGTATCATCATTTCCGACAATACCAGAATGGCCCATAAAGATAATTTTGCCACCAGTATTGCCTACTTCAAAAAGTACCGCAAATGCAAAATCGTCTTTGTCATAGCCCAAAATACTTGTATCTCTACAATCTTCCGGAAATGGAACTAGCACAGTACTTCTAAGATTTGGTGCCTTGAATTTTGTACAAATACCTCCTGAATCGAATGCAATAACTGATTTAACACCATCTATTATTTCTGCCGGTGCCGAGGGATTTACGGTCATATTCAAATTGTTATTTGAGCCGGTAAATGCAGCAAATGACAATGTGATACCAAATGTTGCTGCTAATTGGATATCATTAACAGGCCAATATGGACCTGTTTCTCTATCGAAAGCATTGTGATTGGTAAAATACAAAATGCTATTCCCTTTAAGTAACCAATCTTGTATATCCTTAAGCTCATTTGCAACGTGACCATTTTCAAATGCGCTTACGTAACTAAAGTTTGTTCCTGCAAATACATTTGAATGCTCTATTCCTGTAAATTGACGAGTAGTCGATATAAACAATTTATTCCCATCTAATTGCCATTTTAAAGGATCATCATCTATGGTGAATTTAACCGTGAATCCCTCATCCTCAAGTCTTGAAAGTAAAGTATCAAGACGGGAACTATCTTCAGGATGGCCATCGTGGGCAACCTGCACCTGGGCACCTAAACGATCGAATATTATGTTTTTACTCATATAATATAATTTAAATTTGTTTGGTTTTTCTCCTACTCTTATCAAGGCTTTTCGGATACCGCCTTCATCAATTTTGTAGCTACTATTGATGATGCAAAAATGCAACTTAGGGGGAAGGTAAAACAGCGTAGAAAAGCGTGTTTTCCAAAACAGGTGTTTTTACCTGTTTTGTAGGGAAATCAATTTTAACATGAGCTCTTTTTGGGGAATTTGGTGAAAATGTACTTATAACAGATAGGTTCTAACCATCTAAAAAACTTAAAGAGGGCGCCTTTAAAGGGCACCCTCTTTAAAAATATGGTTCTAAATAATTTCATACTTCCTCCTTTCAAATTTTTTAGAAAGACCAAAGAGAAAATTATTTAATCCTGATTGGCTTTGTATTATGAAATGCCTGCACATCGGCCAGGGTTGTTGTTGGAGGGAAGGCACTTAATAACACGATGTCAAATGTTACTTGTCCAGCAGTTTGGTTATTGACCTGTACATAAGGGCCTGTTTGGCCATTATAACTGTATGTACCGTTTTCTACAGTTACTAATTCAGCACCTAAGCCTTGTGTCTTCAAGGAAACACTATAATAATAGGATGCATCCAAAATACCTCCCATTGACCACCATGAGCCTGAAGCATTGGCATCTAAAGTGACATTACCTGCGTAAACCGATAAATTCATTGTTGGAACTGACATAAAATAAATGTTTGTATGTTAATTTGTTTTTCTCCTACTCTTTTCAAGGCTTTTCGGATACCCCCTTCATCAATTTTGTAGCTACTATTGATGATGCAAAAATGCAACTTAGGGGAGGGGTAAAACAGCGTAGAAAAGCGTGTTTTCCAAAACAGGTGTTTTTACCTGTTTTGGAGGGAAAGTGATTTTATGAGTACAGATTGTTGAGGGAAATGGCAAGAAATCCAAGGGGTATTTTAATCAAGGCAGGATGATCATTATTATATAGTATTCCATAAAACATCCCCCTGCCCCCTTCGGCTAGCGCACAAAGCCTATGCTCCAAGGGGGAATTGCCGTATCACAACCATTGGGCAAACTGGCCATTATTGTACTTTTTGCTACCTGTCTTTAAAAGGGCACAATCAAAGGGAATTAAAAGAATAGGCTTACATCAGGTTTACATCAATGAGATCATGGCTTACGGCATAGAGCACCAGACCAGCAGTATTGCGGCTACCGGTTTTGGCCAGCAGGTTGTTGCGGTGACCATCTACGGTGCGGGCACTGATGTATAATTGTTCGGCAATTTCGGCATTGGTGAGTTCTTTGCATATCAGGCGCAGCACCTCCAGTTCCCGGTCGGTGAGGTCAATGGCTATGTTACTCATATTGCGCAGTTGGGGTGTCTTGTTCACCAGGCCATTGCGCATGGCATTCATTACTGCCTCATTAAAATAAAATCCCGATTTATGCACTGTCTGTATGGCGGTCACCACCTCTTCTATATCGCAGTTTTTGAGCAGGTAGCCGGCGGCACCTGCCTGCACCATCTTATTGATAAAGCGTTCCTGGTCATATACCGTAAGGATAATCACCTTAATACCGGGGTATTTTTGCAGCACAATCTGGGTCAGTTCCATACCATTCATTTCAGGCATATTCATATCTACCAGCAGCACATCGGGGAGGGAAGGCAGGCCGGGCAGCAGATTCAGGAAATCACGGCCATTTTCGGCCCAGCCCAGCAAGTGCAGGCCGGGGCAATTTCTCAACAGGTTTACCAGGCCTTCCCTGAAAAGCCGCTGGTCGTCAATCACCACAATTTTTATATCTGCCAATGTTTTTTATGAGTTTTCGTAACCTAAAATACAAAATAATATGACCCGATGTAACAAGCCATCTACGCTGCCAGGTGCATCACAAATTCAAATCCCTTTCCCTCCGGGCTATGGGCTTCATAGCTGGCATTAATCATCAGGAGGCGGCTCTCAATATTGCTCATGCCTATGCCACGTTTTTCCTGGTAACCCTCGGGCAAGCCCACCCCATCATCTGTATAGGTAATGGTATAGGCACCGGCTGTACCGGCAGTGGTAATACCCACATTCCGGGCTTTGGCATGTTTTATGGTATTGGTAAGCAATTCCTGCACCACCCTGAACAGAGCCAGACCTGCCTCGTAAGGCAGGTTTTTCATACCCCCATCTGTAGTATCGGTGACCACTATTTGAAGGCCGGCCAGCTTGCCCATCTTATCGCAATAGTCTTGTATAGATTCCTGCAGACCCCAGATGGCCAGGCCGGTGGGCGATAGCTCGTGCGATATATTGCGCACATCGGTAATTACATTGTCTATCACCTGCTTGTATTCGGTAGTAATGAGTTGCAACTCTGCAGATGGGGGGCTGTTTTGCTCCATTTTAGATACCAGGAAGCGGAGTGATGATAGAGTAGCCCCTACATGGTCGTGGAGGTCTTTGCTGATGCGGGTGCGCTCTGCCTCCTGCGACCTTATATTGGCCTGTATCAGTTGCTCCTTATGTGCCACCTCGGCCCTCCTTAGTTCATCTTTTTGTTGCAGCAGCCGTTTCTGGTACCTGAGAAAAAAGAAGATAAGGGATGAAGACAGCAATAGCCCACCCATGCAGCCCAATAGTATCTGCGGAAAAGCCTCAACCCCTATTTTTTGTACTTCCATAGACCAATTGCGAATAAGATGTACATAAGTAATAGAAAGGTTGCATGGGTGTTCCAGATCAAGAATGCAAGATCAGATGTGAAGGTAATAACATTGTAGATTATAAATATAATAAATGAACCAGAATAATACAATAGAATACCTGATGTTATATATAACTCCGTAATTCTCGATCTAACATAATATTCAGGGTGATCCAAAATTTTAAATAAATTCGCTGCTGCATAAAATATCAAGATAAATGCTTCCAAGGTACTTGTATAATTATTATACATCTCAATACTTTGAACATACATTAGACTTAATAATGAAATAATTAAAAATCCTAATATTACAAAGATGAAGGTAATAGCAAGCTTTGTTTTGATTAATGTTTGTCTAAAAAATAAACATAAACACACTAAATCAATTGGAGTAATTAACTGAGAGATAAACAAATTATTCCTATTATTGAGACATAATACCGAGGTACTGATATTCCCAATTAGACTAATCACTAGATAATATGCGAGTATTTTATATTCTTTTGAGAGCTTATTGTAATTATATAACGCAAACAATAATGGCAATAAGACCATTGATGGTACTATTAATGCCATATAAACAAGCTTACTCATGTGTGTTTTCAATAATGTTTATATGATATAATATTTCATATGTATTTTATAATTTTATATTGTTATTTGTTTATTTACATCACGTCACTTACAGCCCAAAGTAAATAAGGCTTAGTTCCCAGGTGGCAAACCATTTAAACTGTTACCTCCTCCGCAACAAAGAGGACATGGCGCAGTAAAATCAAAAATCGCACTTTGATTTGTGAATGCATCTGATATAATATCATTCCCATTTGCATCAACAGCAACAACGTACATATGGTGGGTCTTAAATGCCAATGGTGCATCTAAGGCACTATAAATTCTTAAACCTTGACCACTTGGTGACACAGACAATACACTCATAAGATCCTCTCTTGATATATAAAACCCATTGATCTGACCTGTATTAGCACTAAAAGAGTCTCGCCAATTTTGAGTATGACTAAATGCAAGACTACTATCAACAGGTGGATTCGTATTTAGGAAATTAGATTTTGAAGAAAACGGTGGACAAGTTAGAGCAGGGCCCGTAACATTAATATTGCCAGCAGCATTTTTTGCAAATATAAAAGTTCCCCCAGTAGAAGGGATAAGCCCAGTTATTAAAAGCGTAAAAGGCGAAATCATATTGCTAGTCACTGCAAAATATAATCCAATGATACTATTAGGATTTGCCATCGCAGTTATTAAAGTTGTTATACTGACTAATGGCACAAAAAAAGCATTTAATTGCTTATTACCTAGTGAAATACCAGTAGAAATAAAATTACGCCAATAGGCATTATTAGCACCTGCACTTAATAGTGGAATGGGATTAGTAATAGTAGGATTAGAAAGAACAATAGGATTATGATCGGCAGTGTAACTACCCAATATTATTTGTGATTGGAAAATTAATGAAACTCCGTTACTATTAAATAATATATCATTTCCATTCATATCCACCGCAACAAATGTCAACAAAAATGATGGAAAAGGTGTACTTGTGTTACATGTATTCGCATAACTAGACAAACCACCATAAAATCTGAATCCAGAAATATTCTCTGTACCTACTGTTGACAAGAGAGCATTAATTATAGCAGTAGAAATACCCACGCCTCCAATAATGGGAATTGTTATAGGACAGGTATTTGGCGGATTATTGGGATTCAAATTATATGCTAAAACGAAAGCATTCCATAATCCTGTTTGCAGGTTAAACTGAGCTTCAGTAACAGCAATAGAAGAGTTGTTTGTTGCCATAGATAAACATTTTACTTGTAAACCTATAAAATAAAATCTAAAATTCAAATATAGAAATAGCCTTTTTTGGAATTTCTTAGTTATTTAATTGTTATAATGCTTAGACTAGCTCACAATTAGATTTATTCATATTATGCTTATTTACATAGTTATTATGTATTGCTGTAGAATGTCTAAAGCCATTCTAAAATAATACAAAATGCCAGAACCAGGATACCCAAATAATTGCAGTTTCATAACACCCTTCTATCTTTGCACCAATCAAATAATGATATGTTCACCCTAAAAAGAACCACATCGGCTGATATTGATTTCAGGAATCTGGT
>CANGSR010000103.1 GCA_947456055.1 Chitinophagaceae bacterium | reverse complement strand
GGCTCTGTTACAATTTCTATTAATCCTTCACCTGCCCCAATTGGTGGTCCTTCTACAGTATGTGTTGGTTCTTCAATTACACTTACAGATGTAACCCCAGGTGGTACATGGACATCAATTTCTGATGGACTGAAAACTCTAGGATCAGGTACAGGTATATTAGGAGGTTTAGCCACAGGTACCACAATTGTTACCTATAAACTGGTAGGTACAGGATGTTTTACTGTAGCTCCTATAGTAATCAATCCAACCCCTGGCCCAATAACAGGCCCTGCTACCGTATGTGCTTCTGCACCAGTACACTTGAGTGATCCAATACCTTTTGGTCATTTCTCATCAACCAGTCCTTATTGTACTACTACCCCTGCAGGCGTAGTTACCCAATCAGGATATGTAGCTGGCACAGCTATTATAACTTATACACTTCCCGCAGGCTGCTCTACTACCTTTTCGATATTCTGTAATCCTGGTTGTAGGATTGCTCCTAATGCTACAGGTATAGCAGATCCTAATGATTTTAAGGGTGCTATAAATATCTACCCTAATCCTACAATGGGTAATTTCAACCTCCAATCTAAAGTGGATGGCTTATTTACTTTACTTTCTATTGATGGTAAACAATTGGCTACTTACAATGTGACTGCAGGAGTAAATGAATTAAGCCTGCCTAATGGTTTAGCTGTTGGTTTGTATCTTGGTAAGTTCTTAAGTGTTGATGGTATTGTAGAAACAGTTCGGATCACTTACGAGCATTAATAATTAAATTTTATTACCCATTGGACTTAGGTTCAAGAAAGTAGTAAAACTCTAACACCTTATTAAATATACCCAAAAATAAAGCCCCTGAAAATGGGGCTTTATTGCTTTTTTATATTACCTGGTTTCTCAGCAAATCTTCAAACTGGTCGGGTTTGCGGATGAGGCGGGCTTCGCCATCCTTTATCAGCACTTCTGCAGGTTTTAGGCGGGAGTTGAAATTACTACTCATTTCAAAGCCATAAGCACCGGCATTGTAAAATACAAGATAGTCGCCCTCACTTACCTCATTGAGTACCCTGTCCCATGCGAAAGTGTCAGTTTCGCAGATATTGCCTACTACTGTATATATTCTTTTGGGTCCATCAGGGTTAGATATATTGGCTATCCTATGGTAGCTATCATAAAACATAGGCCTGATTAAGTGGTTGAAACCAGAGTTCACCCCTACGAATACTGTAGCAGTTGTTTGTTTTATAATATTGGCCTTTACAATGAAATACCCACATTCACTTACCAAAAATTTGCCTGGCTCAAACCATATTTCTATCGGTCTATTATTTTCTTTCTCAAACTCTTTCGCTGCCAGTGCTACTTTACAGCCCAGGGTAGTAACATCAGTTTCCTGGTCATCTTCTTTATACGGTACCTTGAAACCACTACCCAAATCAATAAAGTCCAAAGCCTCGAAATGCGATGCTATACCAAACATCACATCCAGCCCCTGCAGGAATACATCAATATCTTTTATCTCACTACCGGTGTGCATATGCAGGCCCTTTACATGCAGGCCTGTTGTTTTTACTATTCGCTCAATATGCCTTAACTGGTGAATGGATATCCCAAACTTACTATCAATATGGCCAGTAGAAATTTTATAGTTACCGCCTGCAACAATATGCGGATTGATACGAATGCAAACAGGATAGGTGTTGCCAAATTTGTTGCCAAATTGCTCCAGTATGGATATGTTGTCAATATTTATATTAATGCCCAAATCTACTCCCTGTAGTATTTCATTGAAATCAACGCAATTGGGAGTGAACAATATTTCCTTTGGTTCAAAACCAGCCATAAGGCCTAGCTTCACCTCATTGATACTTACACAATCAAGTCCTGCACCAAGCGACTTAAGGTGCTTTAGTATATTGATATTGGTCAATGCTTTGCAGGCATAATAAAACCGGGTGGGGTGGTTACTAAATGCAGTAGTAAGCTTGTTATATTGTTCTTCAATCTTCTCTGCATGGTACACATAAACAGGTGAGCCAAATTCATTGGCAACTGCTATCAATTGGCTATTTGTAAGTGGTTGTATCATTTCGGCAAAAGTAGTTATAGCCTATTCATGCTTTTCGATGGAGTATGTTAAAATTATTGTGTCAATTGGGCATAGTGTTTAAGGTAATTAAGTAAGTTTGTGCCAAAGAGTTTTGGAGAAATGAAAGTTTGCCATATCTTTAAGCCTTCGTAACCCATTTTTATTTAGAAACACAAATACACGATTAAATACAGCTTATTATGCAAAGGAAGATTTCCGTTTTATGTTTGGCACTTACCTTATTTTGTTTTTTACCAAAAAGCCATGCGCAGAAAGGTAAAAGCGAAATTTCATTAGGATATGGTTATTGGAGCAGTTATACATTATTTAATGGGATTCCATTTAGCAACTCTTCAGGATCACCTGTGTTAAACTACAGGTATTACATTTCCCGGGATTTTACCCTGGGTATGGGAGTTTCTTTTGAGAATATTGCAGGTTCTGATGGTCGTGTGAATGGTAGTTTTGTAACTATTAGTCCAGAATTTACTGTTAGCTATATGGATACCCGCAAAGCACCTATCAGGGTTAAATTATATGGCGGAGGTTCTATGGGGATCACCTTGTTTTCAGATGGAGATGTAATGCCAGGTAATGCAGACCGTTCTGGATTGAAATTATGGGGTTTCCAGGCTACTCCATTTGGTATCAGGATAGGTAGGCAAATTGCAGGTTTTGTTGAGTTAGGTTTTGGTTACAAGGGCCTCATTCACGGTGGGTTAGCTGTAAGGTTCCCACGCACATTGAGGGCTAAAGAAAAAGCAATAGAATACTAATCAACTATTTTTATAAATGCATAAACCCGTTCAGGATAAATCTTGAACGGGTTTGTTTTGTAGTAAAGTAGTAATTACTTTATCCAATTAATCTTTAAAATGTAGTTACGGCAAAATTCCATTTCTTATTAGCCAGCCGGCATCGCCAATAGTCCAATGTGGGTCTTTAATAATTGGGAATGTCAATTGTTGAATAATAAACTTAGCCTGGGCAAACCCCGATACTTTGTCCCCTGCATTACTAAAAGCGTAACCTACTGATGGTGTTAAAGAACCATCTTCACTAACTCTATGGTTTCTCCAGTCCAAAGGACCTTTCCATTTATTATTAAGCCAGTCTCGTTGTGCTTTATATCGGTTGGTAGCTGTTTTTTCTATATTGTACATCTGGGGCCACATAAGGGAAACCGACCTTGGATACCAAGATTCCGAACCAGGGTACTGGTCTTTACCATTTGAGTCGATTCCTGTAATATAAAGTCCTGTTTTGGTGCTATACAACTTTGTACTAATAGCTTTCTGCACCTTGCTGGCAGCATTTTCATATTTTAGGGTTTTGTCATTTCGGTGAAACACCTCAGCCTCAATTCTGGAAAGTGCCATTAGTCCGTCATAGACCTCGCAATTATCCATGAGATATTTAATCTTATAGTCTTTTCTAGCCCATGTAAGGCCATCAGTATCTTGCAGGCTTATTATTAGGTCTCCTATTAATTCCAATTTGGATTCAATAATATTGTTAAACCAGGATTTGTCGTGCGATAATTTGTAATAAAGGTAGGTAAGACTCAAAAAAGTTGCTGCATAGCTATCATGTGAATCGGCGAAATTACAAGGTACTGGTGATATACAATCTATGCATTTTTTTTCGTCGGTGCCATCAGCTGCATACCAGTGATTAAGTATTGTACCATCATGTTCCAGATGGCCCAGGTACCAGTTTAGCCAATCTCTTACAATATTAAATCTGTCTTTGTCAGCAGTGCTCAACAAACCAAATAAACCCAGATTTACAAAATAGGGATCTACCTTCCAAAAGGCTTTTTCACCTACTTTGGCATAACAACCTGGGTCCTGACTAATTTTGAATGCCCCAAATGAAGCTAATTTGTTATTGCTCCTATATTGAAGACTTTTAATGTACTGCGTTAGATTGTCAATGTCTTTTTGAGTTAAGCCCATAGCAGAAATGTGATTTGATATGATTAACAAAAATAGAATGAGTAAATTTCTCATAATGGTATTTAAAATTACGTCAAATAACCATAAAGTAAATAAAATTTAAACAATTTATTTTGTTAGGTATTTTCAATACTATCTCGGGTTTTAACTTGGGTGAACTACAAAAGTGATCCTTTGATTGTAAAACTAATATTACAAAGCAGTTATAAATCCAATTTTGGAAATACTAAATTAGGTGTGAAGAGTAAACTGACTACACTTTACCTTGCATTACAACCTTATCAATCGCTTCAGCCAGTTTATGGTCCTTATCGGTAACGGTGTTACCTGCCGAATGGGTGGTAAGCCATATCTCTACATTGTTATAAGTATTGGTCCAGGTAGGGTGGTGGTCATGTTTTTCGGATATCAGGGCTACTTGTGTCATAAAGCCAAATGCCTCAATAAAATCTTTGAATTTAAAGGAACCATACAATTTATTATCTGTTTCTATCCAGGCCATATTAGATATTATTTAAGTGCCAAAAATAAGTCTTAAATCACAGAAGTATTGTACTGCCTAATACCTGATTATTTGATGAGGCTATAGAAAAAAATGTACTTTTAACCCATCAAGAATTTATGAGGAAGAATTTGTTTATTGCCCTTGAGGGAATTGATGGTAGTGGTAAAAGCACACAGGCAAGATTACTTGCCGAAAAACTGAAACAGGAAGGGCACAAGGTGTATACCACTTTTGAGCCAACCGATAGTTATATTGGTACCATAATAAGGGACATACTAAAAGGCAACCGCAAGGCCGACCATATTACAATAGCCGGATTATTTCTAGCCGATAGGCTTGACCATTTACTTAATGAAACCAATGGCCTTGTAAAGATGCTTAATGAGGGGTATACCATCATTACCGACCGCTACTATTTCTCATCCTATGCATACCATGGTACCCATACCGATATAGACTGGGTAATAGACGCTAATAAAATGTGCGCCCGTATTCTGCGTCCAGATATAAATATATTTATTGATGTAGCCCCAGAAGTGTGTCATCAACGCATACTAGCCAATAGGGAAGGGGTGGAGCTTTACGAAGCACTCGACAACCTGAGAAATGTAAGGGCCAAATATATGGAAGCCTTCGAAAAGCAAAAATGGGAAGAGCAAATTGTGTTTGTAGATGGTAACCGTGGGCAGCAGGAAATTTTAGATGATGTGGTAAATCTCGTTATAGCCCTAGATAATTAGGTTAGCCAATCAAATAATACCTTCATCCGACATACTCAAAAAATCATTACCTGCTACTATTATATGGTCAAGTAGTTTTATGTCCATCATATTGGCCGAATCCCTAAGCCTAATGGTAATTGACTTATCCGCCTCGCTTGGTTTTTTAGTACCTGATGGGTGGTTATGTCCTATTACCAGTTGGTTGGCATTATTGAGTAGGCAATTTTTGAGAATCATTTTAATATCAGCCACAGTACCGGTAAACCCGCCACTGCTTATCATTTCTATCTTCAATACTTTGCGGGAATGATTGAGGTAAATGACGTAAAAGACTTCATGGTTAAGGTCTTGCATCAGGGGTACTAGTATCTTTGCTGCATCATCACTTTTTGATATAGTAGGTCTTTCTAGTACCTCACCCACCTGTCTGCGCCTGCCCAGTTCCATGGCGGCTTTCACCGTTATCGCTTTTGCTTCCCCTATACCATTTATTCGTTGCAATTCTTTTATATCTAAGCGACCTAATTGAATGAGATTATTTTGTGCCAGACCCAAAATGTCACGTGCCAAATCTACCGCCGAGCGTTTTACAGTACCAGTACCTAGTAATATGGCCAGTAATTCTGCATCACTCAATGCCTCTGCTCCTTTTGATGCCATTTTCTCCCTTGGCTGCTCATCTTCTGTCCAATTCTTGATACTCTTAAAATCGCTCATAGGCGATGAAAATACAGATTATTTTGAAATGGGGAATTCTCTAAATAAAATAATTTTAGAGATTATTTCAGTAAACTAGTTTTTCCTATATTGGGTCAAAAATCACCATATGCGTTCATTCCACATTTTGATTCTAATAGCAATTCTCTTTACTTCACATTTATGTGAAGCAAGGCCTGATACAACATACTTCGATTCGAAATGGAAAAAGACTGAATTCGATTATGCCGATTATTACCGGATAACCAATCTACAGGAGGATCATTTGTATAAGGTAAGTGACTATTATATGAAAAATAGTAAGTTGCAAATGTCTGGTTACTATTCTAATATTGATTCCGGGATACGTGAAGGCACTTTTGTTTTTTATGATGTTAAGGGAAATATAGATAATGAGGGTAGTTTTAAAAACAATAAAAGGGTAGGGGAATGGAAATTCTATTATCCTGAATCTAAAGATTTATGGTATGTAGAGCATTTTGAAGATGACGAATTATCAGGTGAACTAATCAGCTATTATAGGAGTGGCAAAATAAAGAGAAGAGAAATCCACAAAATAAATGATACCACAGTTACAGGCAATTGCTTTGAGGAAAATGGTGAATCAAGACCGTTTACTCCATTCATGATCTTGCCAAAACGCACATTTGATTTAAATAAATTTTTGGCCAAAAACCTTGTTTACCCCCGTGAAGCACAAAGAAAGAATATTGAAGGGCGGGTTATCATAGATTTTGTTGTACAAACTGATGGTACATTAGATGATTACAAATTGGTGAAATCAGTGTATCCTGCATTAGATTATGAAGCATTGCGTGTTATAGCCAAAATGCCCAAATGGATACCAGCAATTGTAGATGATAAAGTTGCAAAGACTAGGATCACACAGCCTACCTTATTCCAGCTTATAGATTAATAAAAACACCCTTTAATTAATTACAGCCTCCACATCTTCATCACCTTCCAGATTATTCATTTGTTCCATTATCTGTGGGTAGCGCCACGAAACACGGTGGCTCATAGGCTTTACCAGGAATTTTTTAGGATTGGGTAGGCAGGCAATAATCATTGCAGCCTCTGCACGGCTCAGGTCTTTGGCATGTTTGTGGAAATAGGTCATAGATGCAGCCTCTATTCCAAATATACCCGGCCCCATTTCTATAACATTCATGTATACCTCCAGGATGCGCTTTTTGCCCCAGGTCCATTCTATCATTTGTGTAAAGTAAAATTCAGGTACTTTCCTTATGTAGCGGCCCACTCCAGTGCCCTGCCAAAGGAACACGTTTTTAGCGGTTTGCTGGCTTATGGTACTAGCCCCACCGCCACGCACCCTTTTCTTTTTCTTAGGACCATTTACACTTTTGTCTATCGATTTCCAGTCGAAACCGCCATGCTCCGGGAAGAGCTGGTCCTCACTTGCAAGTGCAGCAAGTTTCACATTTCTGGAGATGTTATTCCAACTTACATAATCACGTTTCATGCCATAGCCGCCAGTCCAGCCGCCTATTTGGGTAGTGGTGATGGGTGGGTTTAGCCACTTGCATATGAGTACATAGACCAATGATGCAATAAAGAGATAAAATAGAATACGCAGGGTGGTTTTGAAAAATTTCTTCACCCCCGATGTTTTTGGATTTGCCATTAGAAGAGGCAAAAATAAAAATATTCTTAAATATACCGACTGTAATTATTGTAATCGTTGAGAATTAATGTACTAATCGGCTTTAGTCCAAACCGTAGTGCGGCCAAAAAATGATACACCTACATAGCCCCTTACATCCAGTTTGTCGCCTTCCCTTGTTATTTTGCAGCTATAGGTTTTGCCGTTTTTAGGGTCATATATGGTGCCATCATTATAGCCCATTTCCCCATCCTTCTTGAATCCTTTCAGTAGCAGAAGGCCAATTATTGGGTCCTTCTTTCTAGCTTCATCAGGATTTTTATCGTCAGTTTTAGGTTTTCCATCCTTATTGGGTTCCTTGAGCCACACTATTTTCCCATAAAATTTGCCATCCGTGGCTTTGTAAATCTGTATTTTGGCTGTTTTTTCCTCATTATACCACAGGTTTTTCTCCAGTGGGTCGGGGGCGGCTATGGTAATATTATTGCTTGCCTGCTGGGCAATAGTCCTGCTTTGGTTAAAGAAAGCCATGCTAATTATGAATAGCAGATAAAAGATTCTTTTATACACGATATGGAGGTTTAATTATTTTACTGCAAAAATCATGCTAGATAATGCACTGTGTTAGATTGGTTTACTCATTTAGAAAAGCATTGCTTTTATTTTCTCATCATTCAGAGGCTTCTCAATATAGCCCCATACCCTGGGTATACTTTTGGCACGTTCCTTATCCTTTGGGTCAATAGATGAGGTAAACATAAGTATTTTAAAATGTCTTTTAATGTCATCTGGGAAATTTTCAAACTCCACCAATACATCCCAGCCCAATAGGGTAGGCATATTAATATCTAATAATAAAATGGTGTCTTTTGCGTCACTTCTGCTATACCTATCCTGAATATATCTTAGTCCAATGTTGGGGTCGGTATAGGTGGTGATTCCGGAATTTGGGTGCGACCTATGTAAGAGGTTTTTGCAAATGGCATTATTTACCTTGTCATCATCTATTACCAGGAAATCATGCTCCACCATCGTCATTCGCTCAAAACGGCTAAGGCTACCAGCCTGTTTCAGGGCCATGCCCTTCATATTAATTACAGCAGCATCGGCAAGCCTCATCGCAAATTGGTACCTGAACAGGAATTCCCTTATATACCCTGCATGCAGGTTTATAGGCAGGTTTTGCAGTTCTAAGTCTGCATTGGTATGATTAGACCTTATACTACGGCTTATATTAATTACCTCATTAAACTCAAAATCGGGTAGGATTTTGTCCAGTAGTTTACGGTCTTCATCATTAATAAAATAACTCATGGATGCTTAAGAGATCTTGCTTTTACTGCAAATTACTTAATATTTTTAATTGCCGCCCAGATACGGGCTATTTTGGTTAATTATTCAAAGGTAAGCCTACTTCGCTTCCTCAATACTTCCCACTCCTGATATGTCCTGGGTAATGGAAGGATGGCCTTTGTATTTTATATTGCTCGCTCCGCTTATGCTTACATTTAGTTTGCTGAGGGCTGTGAGTTCCATTTTTGTGGCACCCGATAGGGCAGCCGAAACTGATTGAGCCTGAAGGGGGAATGATTTTATCTTGCCTGCCCCGCTTATAGAATAATTGGCTGATTTTACCTGCCCTCCATTTATGGTAATATCTGCTGCACCTGATAATTCAGAAGATAAGGTGTCGGTATTCACCGAATCTATAATAACCTTGCCTGCACCAGATACTTCCAGTTTGAAGACACTACCAGTAATATTTCCATGCACATTTGCATCCTGCGCACCTTGCAGCGATAATTGGTTTAGGCTGTTTAAATTTATTTTGGCTGTAATTTCGGTTTTGTTGAAATTGGTCCAGGTACCATCAATGTCAGTTGTTATATGGAGTAGGTTGCCTTCTACTTTGCTCTTAAGATGGCCTATCATGTTTTCATAACTGCTCAATTCCAGCGATGTAGGTGCATTGGGGTTTACAGTTATTTCCACCTTCATTGGCACATCAATTTCAATACCGGTAAAAGTCCCTGGTGAGGTAGTATTGGTGATAATTTTTCCTTCACCCTTCAGCACATGTACATTGCATGAAGTAGTAGTAAGTAAGGAAGCGCAAATTAGTGGTAGGTAAAGCAGTTTGTATTTCATGATGTGTAATTTTAAAGTTGATTGCCCGAATTGTCGGGTCTATGATAATTAATATAGTCAATTAATGTCCCGGAAGCATATCGGCAATTATTTCTTCCTTTTTGCTGTTTACATAAAAGCCTATATAACTTTTTGTTAGGTCATCGGCTTCCTTATTATAAATGTCGGTCAAAATTTGTTTGCCTTCCCTTTCCTTATCCATTAGTATCAGTGTTATGCCTCTTCTAATTTTGAATGCTTGTACCGCTTTGGCTGGGGATTTTATTTTAACAAGTAGGCCATTATACAGTTTCAAGGTTTTATTAAAAGTGGCATTTGCTTCAGCCTTTTTACCAAGGGCATATTGCAGCAGGCCTGCCATCAAAAATGGTTCTGGTTCATCGGGAAAGATTTTCATCATTCTTTGGGCTGTTTTAAGCGCATTATCTAATTTATTGTAGTGTCCTTCCAAATTCATTTTAGACATCCAGCCATCAAAGTAATTACTATCAATCTTCAATGCCATTTCTAATAGACGCATCTCTTTTACCATACTATCAGGAGAGCCGTCGGATCTCATGAAAATCTTAACGGCACTGTCATTTAATTTTTTAGCCCTGGGGTCTCCATTTTTGTTTATTTGAGCACCTGCATTGATGAAAAATAATATGTTTATTACTAATAGGAATAATCCTTTCATGACCTTTTAATTTGATTGACTGTTAAGACTGTAAGTTGCAACTTTTATAACAATTCAAAAAATGTTTTTAACCAGTATATCTGTTAAAATCGGAGGTCATTAATTTTGGGTTATTAGAAAGATGCAATAAAACCAGGCGCATGAGGCTAAATGCAACCAAAATATGCCTTGAGTAATGCCGGCTCCTGATTTAAACTGGTAAATCAGTGCCCAAGACTTGCTTTTTGACTATCTTGCATTCGGATGTTTCATTTAGTTCTGGTATTTGTAGGTTCCTTTATTGTTGATATGCTGCCCTTTTTTGGGCCACCTGCATGGACAGTAATGGTTTTTCTACAGATGAAATTCAGTCTGAATGTATGGGCTGTTCTAGTTGCAGGAGTTTTGGGTTCCACTTTGGGGCGTTATTTTTTAAGTAAATACATACCCTATTTATCAGCCAAAATCATCAACCAGAATACCATTACAGATATAGAGTTTATAGGTAAAAAGTTGGGTGGTAAGGGTATGATGATACAGTTTTTCGTCTTTCTCTATACTTTGGTGCCCCTGCCTTCCACTCCCTTATTTACAGCAGCCGGCATGGCCAAAATTAAGGCTGGAAACATTTTGCCCGCCTTTTTTATCGGTAAGTTTATCAGCGATATGGTGATGGTTTTATCGGGCGATTATGTAGCCCGCAATGCCATAAGTTTCTCAGAAGGTTTCTGGTCATGGAAGAGCATTACTGGTTCGGCCATAAGTATCTTAATTATTCTCCTCTTTTTATTCATCGATTGGCGTGCGCTTTTTATGCATAAAAAATTCCGATTTAAATTTAATATCTGGAAGTAGCCCGTATTCCAATTACATCATATTGTACTCTGAATAAAGTAAAAATCAGCTAATTACCTGGTATTATCCATTCAGATTCCCAGGTTTAAGCACTATTATTCATGTTGCACAAAAATTAATATAGGCGTTTTTCGGTCTATAATGTCTATAATTTGTAAATTATTCATACTAGCAGTTCTGTATATAATTTAATTATCTAATAAAATTTTCTTGCTTTAAATGTCCTGGTTAAAAATACTGACCAAGATCATTTTTTTTACCGTTTTTCATCAGCATTTAAGCCTGCAGTCTCCAATATTTTTGTATCTGTTAGAATATTGCCCAAATGAAATATACAGAAAATGATGGACTATTAGTGTTGGCCGAAGGATTGGATAAATCCTACTATAGTACAATATTGGGATTTTGTGAAAATGCCAAATTACAGGTCGCAAGCCTTCAGCAATTGGAAATTCACAAAAGTACATCTCAATATGTAAATCTGTGTAATAAGCTTATTGCTGAAATTCAACAATATATAGGAAATAAGACCGAACATTTACTCCCTTACCTTAAGACGCTTGCAGTAAAAAGTTCTGCGGGTCATGATTGCCGTGCTTGTAATGGTGGTTGCGATTTGGGACACGAATTGGTGATGGCAGAGATGAAAGACTCTCATTTACGCATTAAGGAGATTGTTTATCGCCTGCAAATGGTTGCTTTACCATTGTATTCTGAAACTAAATACCCGGTTGAATACAAATCGCTAAGGAATCAAATGGCTAAGCTGGAAAATTCCCTTGCCGACCTATTGACAATAGAAGAAACCAAGCTTATTCCCCAAATTATTAAGGCTCAAAAGAATATCTATGTACACGACTGAGGATATAGAACCACAGGTAAAGGAAAAAAAGAGTGTCTTAGCTGAGTGCTATCATTGCGGTACTCCATGCGTTAGTAACAACATAGTTACCGATGATAAATTCTTTTGTTGTGAGGGGTGCAAGCTTGTGTATGAGATACTCAATGAAAATGGACTTTGCGACTATTACAAGCTCCAGTCTCATCCCGGATTATCACAAATAAAACCTACCCGCAATGATAAGTTTGCCTATCTGGATAATGATGATATCGCTAAGCAACTCTATAAATTCACCAATGGCGATTATACCATAGTTACCTTTTACATACCCGGAGTGCATTGCAGCTCGTGTATGTGGTTGCTGGAGAACCTGAATAAGGTGAATAAAGCCATTGTGGAAAGCAGGCTGAATTTCACTACCAAAGAAATTACCATTCACTTTTCCAAAAATAATATCAGCATAAGGCAAATAACTGAATTATTGGCTACTATAGGCTATGAACCCTATATAAGCCTTGAGGAAGCTGATAAGAAGAAAACTAAGAAATTTAATAAGCAAAAAATATACAAGTTGGGTGTTGCCGGGTTTTGTTTTGGCAATATCATGATGATGAGTTTCCCTGAATACTTATCACACAATACAGGTATAGAACAGCAATATGCCCACCTATTCCGTTACCTCAACCTGGCTCTATCCATTCCTGTCTTTTTCTACAGTGCATCGGAGTTTTTTAGCACTGCATGGAAAGGCTTACAACAGAAAACGCTCAATATTGATGCCCCCATTGCCCTGGCTATTATCATCACATTTGCCCGTAGTATTTTCGAAATATTAGGCAATACAGGTGGTGGTTACCTTGATAGCATGTGTGGCATTGTATTTTTTATGCTGGTGGGTAGGGTAGTACAGGAGCGTACCTACAAATCAATCTCTTTCCATAGGGATTATAAGTCCTACTTTCCAATTGCTGTTAATGTTCAAACCTCCAATGGAATTGAAACCCGCCGCCTTCAGGACCTGAAGGAGAAAGATGTAGTTGTGCTGTACAACGACGAAATTATACCTGCTGATGCGATTGTGGTAAAAGGTAAAGCCAATATTGACTACAGCTTTGTAACAGGTGAAAGCGACCCGGTAGTTGTGCCACTGAATGAAACTGTTTATGCAGGTGGCAAGCAGGTAGGGGAACAACTTACCATCATGATTTTGAAACCTGTGGCTGGTAGCTACCTCACCTCATTGTGGAATCATTATGCGTTCACCAAAGACAAAGAAGAGCAAAACGATGCTCATAGTG
>CANGSR010000102.1 GCA_947456055.1 Chitinophagaceae bacterium | reverse complement strand
GAGGGTGTCGTATCCTGGCGTTTCTGACAGTAATTTATGGTTTACTGGGGTGATTAGCCATGTCATTTTCAATGAACTTTTGTGCAACAAATTTGTTACTCCGAAGGAGAGGGTGTCGTATCTTGACATTTCTGACTGTAATTTTTGAGATATGCAGTTATTGTCCTCGTCATTTTCAATGAACTTTTGTGTAACAAATCTGTTACTCCAAAGGAGAGGGTGCCGAATCTGACAGTAATTCATTAGTTTATTGTACATGTCCTATTCAAATAACTATTGTGCAAAAATCATGTTACCCCAAAGAGGAGTTGCTTTATTCTTCTATAATTTAGTATTAGACCCACCAAAAATTGCGGTCTGACCGCGGAAATCGGTGCTGACCGCAATTTTTCTCCCAACGGAAATTGGTTATTTGTTGTTGGAATAAGTATCAATTCCTGTTGGCTTGGAGAATTCTATTTGTCTTGGGGAGGAGGAATGCCGGATGCAATCCGGAGGATTTTGTAGACACGAGTGATCCTTCGGAACACTTGCGCCAGAAATTAAATGTGATAAAACAGGAAAGGAACCACACGAAAATACAGTTCCTTTCAACAATATATTTTAAACACTTCTCCAAATAGAAAATTATTCTGCTTCGGCAACTACTTCTTTTACCTCTGGTATCATACGCTTCATCATGCCTTCGATACCTGATTTAAGGGTGATCATAGATGATGGGCAACCTGAACATGAACCCTGCAACATCAATGTAACTGTGCCACGGTCGAAACCACGGAAACTAATAGCACCACCGTCCATTTCCACCGCAGGTTTTACATAGTTTTCCAATAATTCCTTGATACGGACTACAACATCTACATCACTTTCACTTACTAGGGTATGCTCTTTTTTGGCAACAATCTGGTCTTCATTAATCACCACCTTACCATTTTCGAGGTAGTTTTTCAGGAATTCCCTTATAGTTGGTATTACATCATCCCAATTGGTATCGGGAGTTTTGGAAAGGGTAACGAAATTACTGGCTATGAATACACCCCTTATAAATGGAAAGGCAAATAATTCTTTGGCCAACGGCGAAGGTGCTGCTGAGGTCTCATCTGGGAAATCTATACTCTTGCCCGGATATAAAAGCTTGTTGGCTACAAACTTCATAGTCTCCGGATTTGGTGTCATTTCTGTATAAATACTCACAATTGTGTTTCCTGTCTTCAACATTTCAATTAAATTTTAAACAAAAGTACATAATTACAAACTTATTGCAGATTGTAAATTCTAATAGTCACCAAGGTTAAATCAATATGGAATGTGTAATTCGCCCGCCAAAACATTTCTTTTATTTTTTATAACATTTTTGAAACCCTTATTTTTATTATTTTTGGACAAACAATCTACAATGACCCACAGGAGCAAAACCGCCTTAGCTGCAATTTTAATGATTATACTCATTACCAGTTCCTGCATTGAAGTAAAAAAACGCCATCCATACTACAAAAGAGGCCATAAGCACTATTGGCACAGGGTTTATTAAATTCAAAATTCAAAATTCAAAAGTTAAAAGTTAAAACGTATTTTTGGCTAATAGTAGTTAGTATTTAGTACTTAGTAGATAGTCGTTTCTTATTAAATGTAAAAGTTAAAGGTTAAAAGTTAAAACATTTTTTGGGTACATAGTCATTAGTAAATAGTCGGATGGGGATATGTCTGTAAGTAGACTTTATTAAGGACCGCAAATCGCTCTGAAGGGTGCCTAAAACATTAGCCAAAGTCATAGCCCTGTGAGGGCGTGATAATCGAGTTACAAATCCCTATTCCCCTCCCTCCCTACAACAAATTAACCAAAAGCAATTTTTAGCGTTTAGTCATCTGAACTTTTGGGGTAGATTCCACTAAATATCCCCTAAAAGGTATTTTTAAATAAACTGAATAGCCTTATCTTTACTATGAAAAATTTACCTCTTATGAAAAATCTAAATTCCCTCCGTTTATTTAAGCTGCTTTTTTTAGCAGTAATTTTCTTTTCAACGCACAAGGCAAATGCCTCCCACTTATTTGGCGGCTGCCTTAGGTATACCTATGTGAGTGGTATGACCTATAAGGTTTCGCTGGAACTTTATGGCGATTGTGGCCCATCATCAAGGGGGAGTTATTTATCATTGCCATTCTCCACTCCACAAATTTGCATTTATGATGGCAGTACTATCATTGACACTTTAACCCTTGCTGTTGATAGCCCTAGTAGAGGATTAGAAATAACCCCATTGTGTCTCGGAGATTCATCAAACTGCACTAGTCTTACATCCACCTATCCTGGAGTAATGAAATTCACCTACAGCGGCACTATAACACTCCCCCATACTTCGTCTGTATGGCGCTTCATTTATGCAGGCTACAATGGTTCTACAGGTGGTGTCGCTGCAGGAAGAACTGGTTCTATAACCAATATTGATCCCATGACACTTGGTATACTACAACTTATAGACACACTCAACAATACATCGTCTCACAATACTTCCTCTTATATTACAGTTAGCCCTGCACCATACTTCCACCTAGCAACTATCAACCATTATCTCCCCCTATCAATTGATGCTGATGGAGATGCTTTGACTTATGAGTTGGTTGCTGCAACTGAGGGTGCATCTGCTTGCGGCACTATTGGTGGCCCTGTTTCTTATATTGGATTGGCATGGCCCGGCACCCCTGTATCAGGGGCAACTCCAATATCAGTGACATCGGCAAGTGACTGGTCATTTAATAGTGGAACAGGTGAAATAATTTTCAACCCTTATATCTTTCAAAGGTCCACTGTGGTTTATAATATCAGGGAAACAAGGGGAGGCTCATTTGTGGGTAATAGCCAAATGGAATTCAATTTCAATGTATTGACGGGAACCGGAACAGGCCCTTGTTTTGGATGGTTTTATTCTGGTGCGCCTATCTTTACGCCTGGCTGCGGCGCTTCTGATACATTGAGTATACCTGCGACATCTGGTTGCAGCACCCTATACCAATGGCAAAGATCTACCGATACTGTTACCTGGACAAATATTGCAGGTGCAACAGATACCACTTATACTTTCAGCTCATCAACACCCTACTATTACCGTGTGGCGCTAATCTGCACCATTAGCGGCTATACCGAGGTGACAGGATTTACCTATGTACCAGCCTCCAGTTCAGTACCACATTTCGTTAGCATAATAACAACAATTACCGATACTATATGTAGTCATCCTAACTTCTTTGTAGAAGAGGTATGCGGGACATCAAGTGCCTATAGCGTAACCACCTATTATGGTGATGGCACATACGACATAACTCCACTACCCGCTACCCGGCCTTACCGTGCCAATTATAGCCATGCATACAGCTCACCTGGCACCTATACAGTAGAGCAACTATTGTTTGATGGCACTACCCGAATTGACACTGTAACGACCTCTTACACCTATCCTTATTGCCACATGCTGCCCATTACCTTGTTCATAGATAGCAATGCCGATTGCATTATGGAAAGTTATGAGCACTACAATATGTGCCCGGCCCAGATAAAAGTAGACTCAGATGGTGTGGCAATTGATACTATATCAGTAACATCAGGCACCTATTACAGGGTGACAGGGGTGGCTGGAACAGTTTATAAGTTTACTGTGCTTAGTGCCCCGGTAGGATTTTCGATACATTGCCCATCAACAGGAATTTTGTATGATACCATTGTAAGTGGCACAGCTACCTACCCTACAAATTATTTTGGGTTCAATTGTATTACAGGCACAGCTTTCGACCTTACTGAATACTCATCAGCAATCAGGCCATGTGTCAACAGCCAGAGGGCAAATGTGTTTGCATTGAATAACTATTGCTACCCTGAGAATGGCACAGTGACGCTTAATTTTAGTCCAAAGTACAGCTATAGATCAGCCTCCCCCGCTCCGGCCTCCACCACTGCTACCAGCATTACCTGGAACCTGGCAGGCTTGTCGTCTGCTATGCCTCTCCCTGAAAACCTGTATTATGACCTTACTTACAATACCAGTACAGGAATGCTTACACCAGGTGATACAGTGCATACCAGCATTAATATAGATCCACTTACGGGTGATATTAACCCATATAACAATTCCGAAACCAGGGTGGATACTGTAAGGGCATCATTCGACCCTAATACAATGACCGTAAACCCTGAAGGCTATATAAACGCAGGTACAAACCTTACCTATACCATCAGTTTTGAGAATACCGGAAATGATACAGCACATAATATCCATATCATTGACACCATGTCGGACTATGTAGATATTAGTAGCCTGCGCCTACTAGCAGCTTCGGCAAAGATGAATATAGTAACCTGGACAGCAGGTGGCCATAATATAGTTAAGTTCGACTTCCCTAATATTAATCTGCTAGATAGCAGCCACCATGGCCAATGCGAGGGAACTGTGAAATTTAGTATCAATACCTATTTTGGTTTGGCACCTTTTACACGCATCTATAACCATGCAGCTATTTTCTTTGATGTGAATCCAGGAGTACTTACCAATACTGTATTGGATATAATAAACAGGAAAGAAGGCATTGATAATCTAGGCAATGCTGCACAAAGTGTACTACTCTATCCTAATCCTGCCGATAACATCCTCACTATTTCAGCAGGCACCAGTCATTACAGTAGTTATACTCTTACCAATGCCCTTGGTCAGGTATTGCAGCAACAGGACATCACCAATAACCTAACAACCGTAAATATCAAGTCACTACCAGCAGGCCTGTATTATGTGCAGGTAAGGGGTAAGGATGGGGTAAATACACAAAAGTTTATTAAGAAGTAATACAGTTTAAGATAAAATCCCTGCCATGCTTTGGAGAGTGTGGCAGGGATTTGTGTTAAGGATTTTGATGGGCTCCGTGTATTTTACTATCACATTGAACCCATTTATGCAATGTCATTATTCAAGGGTTTTATGGTTGTCCAAAAAAATATTTTAACCTTCATTAGCAACCTATTGCAATGAGATGTCTCCCGCTGCGGCGGGCATAACAAGGAAACCAACATTGCCTCCCAGAGTGATGCCACGGGCTAGTATATTAGGACCCTTCAGGGCGCAAAGCGGGATTCATTATAAATTTTACAATAAACGTTTGACTTTTATAACCCAAGCCCCCTACCAATGCCCTTCCTTCCAACTACAAATTAACCAAAAGCAATTTTTCCAATTAACTGATAAAATTTATGGCAAGATTTTTGCTATTTATTTTTTCAGTTATTTTTGATATACCCCAAAATATTTATCTTTATTAAAAACATTGCACCTCTTATGAAAAATTTCTTTTCCCACTATTTGCACAAGCTAATTTTAGTAGCTGTGATTTTCGTTTCATCGCAGAATGCATATGCCTCACACCTTTTTGGTGCCGGCCTAAGGTATACCTATGTAAGCGGTATGACCTATAAGGTAACCCTAGAACTTTATGGTGATTGCGGCCCTGCCTCAAGAACAGTCTTCAACACGTTGTCGACAGCTACCCCGGAAATATGCGTTTATGACGGAAGCACTTCATTTAGTACAATTACCCTGGGTATTGATACCCCAAGTGCGGGAATAGAACTCACTCCATTGTGTGCAGGCGATACATCTACCTGCACCAGTCTTACTGCCACAATACCGGGGGTTAAAAAATTCTCCTATAGTGGCACCGTTACCCTATCTCATACTTCTTCTGTTTGGCGATTTATTTTCGTGGGTCATACCAGTAGTACTATATCAGCTGGGAGAACAGCTTCAATTACTAATCTTATGGCTGGATTTTCAATTCAACTCATCGACACATTGAATAATACCACATACACTAATTCATCTTCCAACGTCACAGTAAGCCCATCTCCCTATTTCCCAATATCAACAATCAACCATTATTTGCCTTTGGCAGTTGACCCTGATGGAGACACCTTGTATTATGAATTAGTTGGGGCTACTAATGGTAATAATATATGTGGCTCTATTGGAGGCCCGGTTACCTATATTGGGTTAGCATGGCCTGGCACACCTGCCTCGGGTGCACATCCATTATCTGTGGCTTCAGCTAGTGACTTTTCCTTTAATAGTGGCACAGGTGAAATAATTTTCAAACCCAATATCCTCCAAAGGTCTACAGTAGTATATAATATCAGAGAAACAAGGGGAGGTACATTCGTAGGCAATAGCCAAATGGAGTTCAATTTCAATGTTTTAATGGGAAGTGGAACTGGTCCATGTTTTGGCTGGTTTTTTTCCGGTACGCCTATTTTTTCAGCAGGGTGTGGAGGTTCTGATACGTTGAGCATCCCATCTACATCTGGTTGCAGCACTGTTTACCAATGGCAAAGGTCTACCGACTCGGTTACCTGGACAAACATATCCGGAGCTACCGACACATCTTATATTTTTAGCTCATCAACTGCCTACTATTATCGTGTGGTACTTACCTGCACACTTAGTGGGTATACTGAGGTTACCGGATTTACTTACGTGCCTGCCACTACATCGGGTCCGCATTTCTATAGCTTAACAACCACAGTTACCGACACCAGTTGCAGCCACCCTAACTTCTTTGTAGAAGAGGTTTGCGGCTCTTCAAGTGCCTATAGTGTGACCACCTATTATGGTGACGGCACATCTGATGTAACTACATTGCCAGCTACCCGACCATACCGGGCTACCTATAGCCATGTATACAGCTCTCCCGGCACCTATACAGTAAAACAGGTATTATTTGATGGCACTACCAGAATTGACTCTGCAACTACGTCTTACTACTATGCTTATTGCCGCATGTTTCCCCTAACTCTGTTCATAGATAGCAATTCTGATTGCATTATGGAAAGCTACGAGCACTATAATATGCGCCCTGCCCTGATAAAAGTAGACTCAAATGGCGTAACTATTGATACCATATCTGTAACATCAGGCACTTATTACAGGGTGACCGGATTGGCTGGAACTATTTACAAGTTTACCGTGCTCACAGCACCGGTAGGATTTTCTATTCATTGCCCGTCTACTGGAATAATTTATGATACCATATTAAGTGGCGTATCTGTATACCCAACTAATTATTTCGGGTTCAATTGTATTACAGGTACGGCCTTTGATCTTACAGAATATTCATCGGCAATCAGGCCATGCATCACCAGGCAGCGTGCTAATGTATTTGCGCTCAATAATTATTGCTACCCTGAGAATGGAACTGTGACACTTAATTTCAGCCCTAAATACAGCTATAGTGTTGCCTACCCTGCTCCCGCCTCCACCACGGCCACCAGCATTACCTGGAACCTACCGGGCTTGTCATCAGCAATGCCCTTCCCTGAAAACCTGTATTATGACCTTACTTATAATACCAGCACAGGAATGCTCACACCTGGTGATACAGTGCATACCAGCATTAATATAGATCCACTTACTGGTGATATTAACCCATATAATAATTCAGAAACCAGGGTGGATACAGTAAGATCTTCTTACGACCCTAATACAATGACCGTAAACCCTGAAGGCTATATAGTCGCAGGCACTAAACTTACCTATACCATCAGTTTTGAGAATACTGGCAATGATACTGCCCATAATATCCATATCATTGACACCCTGTCGGACTATGTAGATATAAGTAGCTTGCGCCTTTTAGCATCATCTGCAAAGATGAATATAATAACATGGACAGCAGGTGGACACAATATAGTTAAGTTCGACTTCCCGAATATTAATTTGCTGGATAGCAGCCACCATGGCCAATGCGAGGGAACTGTGAAATTCAGTATCAATACTTATTTTGGTTTGGCACCTTTTACACGCATCTATAACCATGCAGCAATATTCTTTGATGTGAATCCGGGAGTACTTACTAATACTGTTTTGGATATAATAAACAGGAAAGAAGGCATAGATAATCTAGGCAACGCAGCACAAGCAGTAATTCTCTATCCTAATCCTGCGGATGATATCCTTACTATAGCAGCGGGTATGACCCACTACAATAGTTATACCCTCACAAATGCCCTGGGGCAGGTATTGCAGCAGCAAGACATCATCAATAACCTGACCACTGTAAATATCAAGTCGCTACCAGCAGGCCTGTATTATGTGCAGGTAAGGGGTAATGATGGTGTAAATACGCAGAAGTTTATTAAGAAGTAGTAACTTTTAAGATAAAATCCCTGCCACGCTTAGGTAGTGTGGCAGGGATTTTTGTTTTTTGCTTTCTTACTTCGCACCGTGGCAACGCTTATATTTTTTGCCACTACCGCAAGGGCAAGGGGCGTTTTGGGGGGTGTTGTTGAAATGGATTTTGGGCGGAGTTAGTTTAATACTTTCCAACATCCTAAGAAGTAATAAAGTATCCCTGGTATTTGGATGGTCAGTTCCAAATAATTTCAAATCCAATTGAAATGCCTTATTACAGTAATCTCTTGCTGTACCAAAAAGCTCCAAATCACTACAAACATGTGCTAGATTTCGATAAACAACGTTGAGTTCAAATTGATATTCTTCAGAGTCAATAATACTTTTATCCAGACAGCTTTCCAGCACTTCTTTCGATTGCCTAAAATCACCAGCATCATAATGTAATTTTGCCAGAATTACTTTTCGCTTAATGACCTCAACACTCAATGCACCGAAATCTTCAATTTCCTGATTTAATACAGAGATGGTTTGCAATATAGCATTACTATATTCCTTCTTAAGACTGAATATATGGGCCAAGACAGTTTTATTTGTTAATACATATGGATGTGATGCTCCATAGTTTTTAATATAAAGCTCTAATGAACATTCTGCTAATTCCAATGCGTGATCTAACTCATTTAATTTTATTAATGTATATACAAGATTTGTTTGAGCCTTGGCTACCTGAGGATGATCGGCACCTAAAGTATTGACCGTAATCTTTAAAGCACTTTCAAAAAGTTCCTTGGCTATATTGTTTTCATCCAGGGAATCATAAATAGAGCCCAAATTCTCTTGTGCTTGAGCATATTCAAAATGTGATATTCCGAAATTATCTGCTGCAATCTGTAGCACCTTTTGACCTAATTCCAGAGCTAATGGTAAATTGCCAAATTGTTGATAAGCATAGCAAAGATTAGTATAGAGATCAATTTTATCCTTTTCACTTAGCATTTCCGGACATAGAATTAACAATTCTTCCATCACATTAATTCCATTAGGATAGGCATCAATACTATAATATTCAAGTGATATGGCACAGGCTTGTAAAACCAAATCCCTCATTTGGTTTTCATCTGTGGGCTTATTACCCATTGCAATTAATGTATTGCTATATTCGTGCTCCAATTGAATAATTCTCTCCAACCTTTTCTTATTCAGATCACTTATGGTTTGGGGTTTTGCACGTCTATGTATTTCATGCTTATTCTGCACATGGATGACTTTATCAGGCGTATTCTGCGAATTCTCTAATGAAGTAATTAAGCCAAATCTATTTTCTGTTTCAGTTAATAGATCAGAAGGAGTATTAAATTCAAAAGTTATTGACATCCAGCTCCAAAAATCATAGGTTCGGCTCGAAAGTATCTTACTCGATTCAAAATCTCCCCAGAATATTACATTGCCGGTAGATTTATTAAAAACGGTCTCATACTCCGAATTGAGGTTTGTCAGAAATCCCTCATTATGGATGGCTCTTTCTATTCCGAAAATGTGCACCAATGCACCATCGGGTATTTTGTCCTCCCCTACATCAAAAAAGAAGTCCTTTAGAGAAACAACCTCCTCATCTAAATAAATATAATAATGCTCGATTTGCTTTAATTCTTCATCAATGGCGTCATTAATGAATTCTTTAACCAGCCAAGTGTCATAATTAAGCCAATAAACACCTCTGCCTTCCGGCTCCTGAAGGTTTGATAGTAATCTCACCAACTCACCTTCATTGTGGGCTATTATCTTGCCCTTGTCGCTATCATTCTCCTGACGCTCCATTGTTATATATTTAGAATAAATGCATTAATCAGACATTGGTATCCCTGATTGTGATTAATATATGGTTCTGCAACCCTACCTCCCCTGCTGATAAAAATATATAACAGCCACAATAATAGCCAAGATAAGTATCACCAACCCTGCAATTTTGGCTACGCTGTAGGGGCGTTCGCCGGCTACCTCACCGGTATTGGCATTCACTACAAAATGGTAAACCTTGTCGTTGTAGCGGTAGGAGCTAAGCCAAACAGGTAGCATGATGTATTTGAGGGCTGTGTTGAGGTATTGGTTTTTAGAGGTGAGGATTATTTGTTCGTCACCACCAATATCCTGCATGATGGTGTTTTTAATATCGGGTTCCATTTTGTTTTTGGCCACCTCGAAAGCTGTTTTGGCATCTACACGGTAGGTTTCGGAGCGGAAACCACTTAGGAAACGTTCGTCGAATTCCACCAGCAAGTCCATATTCCAGGGTTCGAGGGTGGTGGCTATTTGTTGTGGCAAGGATGGGCTTGCAGATACCAGCACATTTTGGAAGCCACACTCCACTGCACCTACCACCGGCCACCATTGGGTATGGCGCACCTCACGGGTTTCAGTGCGGGTTTCGCCATCTTCTTCTACCTGATAGGTTTCGGTAGTATAATAATAGATACCACGGCTACCTGTGTATTCGGTATATGTATCGGTATCGTAACACCAATGTGGCAGGTAGATTCCCTGCAACTGGCGTGATGAGCCGGTATTTACTTTTTTCACCAGGTCGGACGGAGCAAACCATAAGCCTGCCATCCACGATTTAAAGGAGGCTTGTGCCTTTGCAGCATCTATTACAAAGGGCAAGACATAGTGGGGCTTCAAAATACTGGTCTTACCTGCCATGGAGATAACCAGGGGCGAGGCGCAGAAAGGGCAATTATCGGATGTGATGCCTGCGGGCAGGTCAACACTAGCACCACAGTTATTGCATTTTACAATGGTTTGTTCCAGGGTGCTTTGTGCTCCCAGGTTTCCGGCTATAAATTCCTGATAATCGAATGAGTAGGCATTGCCTTTGGGGGCTACTGGTATTTCGTTTTCAACCCCGCAATAACCGCATTTAAGGCTTTGCTTGCCGGGGTCGAATTGTAGTGTTGCCCCACAATTTTTGCACTTCAGCGAATTATTTACGTCTGCCATTTTTCTGTTTTACTAAAGTAAATCGACCACCAAAGTTTGGGTGATTTAATTACCAAAATTATTCAATCATACCGTATTGAACCCGCTTCGGGGTTCTAGAATAGAAAAATTGTTGTCCCCCGGTTTCACCGGGGGCTATTCATATTTAAGCCCTTCGGGCTATTTTTATGATAATTGGCCACCAATTAGGCTAAACTAAAGTGGTGGGGCTAATGGTGGTGGCATGTTATTGAACAATGCAGCCAATTCTGGAAGGGTATCGGCGGCGGCCCAGGCTGGCATACCTGCTGCCCAAACGAGGGCCTGGCGGTTGAGGCCACCTACACCTATTAGTTTGCTCATATAGGTGAAATCGTAGGGGCCTGTTTGCTTGCCGTCTACTGCTACAAAATAGTTTTTCACCGGTGGTAATGGTGGCGGCGCTGCAGCGGGGGCACTTTGTGGCTGGCCCTGGTTAGGGTTAAACTGGTTTTGCTGGAAGATATTACCCATTTGCCCCATCATACCTGCGCCCATGCCTATTCCCATACCCGCTCCGGCAAGACCGCCATTGGGGTTTTCGGCGGCTTTCTCCATTGAGTTTGCTGCCTGGAACTGCGAGTATGCACCAAGGTTACCTATAATACCCATGCTGGTGCGCTTGTCCATAATCTCCTCAACCTCAGGCGGCAGGGAAATATTTTCAATCAGGAATTTTGTAAGTACCAAGCCTAGTTCAGCAAATTCGGGCTGTATCTTTTCGGTAATCATGCACGATACTTCATCATAATTGGCGGCTAAATCCAATACACCAATTTTTGAAGCAGCAATAGCATCCATTCCACGAGATACTGCAATATTGCGCATCTGCTCATTGATATCATCAACTGTGAAGTCGGGATTGGTAGCGGCTATTTCCTTGATAAAGGTGGCAGCATCCTTAACCCTGAAGGCATAACTGCCGAATGCCCTTAGGCGAACCGGGCCAAACTCGGCATCACGCAGCATCACAGGGTTTTTAGTACCCCATTTCTGGTTGGTAAACTGGTGGGTGCTTACAAAATAAACATCTGCTTTGTAAGGACTATTGAACCCGTATTTCCAACCTTTTAGGGTGGTCATGATGGGCATATTCTCGGTTGTGAGGGTATACATGCCTGGCTGGTACACGTCGGCTATCTTACCTTCGTTCATGAAAACTGCCATCTGCGATTCGCGCACGGTGAGTTTGGCACCCATTTTTATCTCATTCTGATAGCGGGGAAATTTCCAGACAATAGTTTCGTTGCCCGAATCAACCCACTCAATAATGTCGATAAATTCATTCATCAGTTTACTGAAAATACCCATATCTATATATTTTTAGAGATTTGTTGTTGTGATTCTTACCCAAACTTAGGGATTTTTTATTTGGCCGAAAAATATTTGACAAAACATTTGCAACTGTATGAGGCTATTAAATGGGGTAACATTGGTGGTTTATGCGCTGCTCCGATGGAGCAGAAATACTTTTGGTTTGTTAGGGCTACAAAGGCCATTGGCTCCGCTGGAGCCAATGACACTTATATATTTTACCTATGTAGCAATTTATTCTCGCTGTTGCATTGGATCCCATTGACAAATATCGTTTATAAGGAAAATTAGATGCCTAATTGGAGGCCTCAGCCCGACCCTCTCTCATTCACAAGTATCTATATCATGTTACTTGTTGCAAAAAATCAGACAGCCAATCGGAGGCCTCACCCTGGCCCTCTGCCATTGACAAGTATTGTTTAGATGGCAATTGCCTGGAAAAATCGGATTGCCAATCGGTGGCCTCACCCCGGCCCTCTCCAAAGGAGAGGGTGTCGTATCCGGGCGTTTCTAACAGTAATTTTTGAGATGTTTGGGATTGACTACGTCATTTTCAATGAACTTTTGTGCAACAAATTTGTTACTCCCAAGGAGAGGGTGCCGTATCCCTCTAATTTTAAGTGATAGACGCGCCAAAAATTGCGGTCTGACCGCGGAAAGCGGTACTGACCGCAATTTTTCCATCATCGAACTTTGGTATTTGTAGTAGGGATAGTAGGATTTTGAATTGGGTATTTTTTGGGGCATTGTTCACTATCGGGCTTTTGTAATATTTTAGCTTTGGTTCTTTGAATTCCGGTGGCAGACCGGCTTATTTGTGTAGACCCGAGTGATCCTATCGGAACACTCGCGCCAGAAATAAACACTCTCGCCAGTAAAAGATTATATTTGCTAACAAATATTTCTTATTTCCTCTTCCTTCCACCCCACATGCCCGGTTATATTGATATCCATACCCATCATTTACCTAGCACG
>CANGSR010000101.1 GCA_947456055.1 Chitinophagaceae bacterium | reverse complement strand
GTAACTGTAAATAACGGAACTGGTACTGGTTGTACTGCTGCTTATACTACTGCTGCGACTGTTAGTCCTGCTCCATCATTAACGGGTGCTACTAACAATGGTCCGATATGTGCTGGAACTACCCTGACTCTTGGTGTAACCGGTGCATCAAACGTAACTGGTTATTTATGGAATGGTCCTGTTTCAATCACAAGTTCTACTTCGGCTAGTGCTAGTGTTCCTTCAGCTACTACCGCTGCTAATGGCACTTATACTGTTACCGTAAATAATGGGACTGGTACTGGTTGTACTGCTTCTTATACTACTGCTGCAACAGTTAGCCCTGCGCCATCATTAACTGGTGCTACCAATAATGGTCCGATATGTGCCGGTACTACCCTAACCCTGGGTGTGACTGGTGCTTCAAACGTTACTGGTTATTTGTGGAATGGTCCAGTTTCAATTACAAGTTCTACTTCTGCTTCTGCTAGTGTACCATCAGCTACAACTGCTGCTAATGGCACTTATACGGTAACTGTAAATAACGGAACTGGTACTGGTTGTACTGCTGCTTATACTACTGCTGCATCAGTTAGTCCTGCACCATCATTAACGGGTGCTACTAACAATGGGCCAATATGTGCCGGTACTACCCTGACTCTGGGCGTAACTGGTGCTTCAAATGTAACTGGCTACTTATGGAATGGTCCTGTTTCAATTACAAGCTCTACTTCTGCTTCGGCTAGTGTACCTTCTGCTACTACTGCTGCTAATGGAACTTATACCGTTACAGTAAATAACGGAACTGGTACTGGTTGTACTGCTAGATATACAACTACTGCAATTGTGACTAATGCTCCAACTGCAGTAACAGTAAGCGGTGGTGGTACCTTCTGTAACAGCACCACAATTACTGCAACTGGCGGTACTGGTGGTACAATCTATTTCCAGGGTACAACATCAGGTGGAACTTCAACTACAACCGCATCATCAAGCCAAACAATTACAACATCCGGCACTTACTATTTCAGGGCAGTGTCTGCAGGTGGTTGCTGGGGACCAGAAGGCAGTGTAACCGTCGTGATACCTGTAATTTCAGGCCCTTCTTCATTATGCCGAGGCCTAACAAATACATACACTGCAACTGGTGGTTCAGGTACATGGGCTAGCAGTAATACCACAGTTGCAACCATAGGTTCAACAAGCGGTATATTAAATGCACTTGCATCTGGAAATACAACTATAAGCTATACCCTAACTACTGGTTGTGTAGTTACAAAAATGCTTACTGTTAGTTTGACTTTACCTGCAATTTCCGGACCTTCAATGGTATGTGTAGGCCAATCAATAGCTTTAACTAATGGAATTGGCGGAGGTACATGGACATCAAGTGCACCAACCATCGCTACAGTAGGTGCGGGAACAGGTATGGTAAATGGTATAGCAGGAAATCTAAGGGCTACAATTACTTATACTATTGCATCAGGTTGCCTTGCTACAACTGTTGTAAGCGTTAATCCATTAGCTCCAATTACTTCAAGAAGTAGTTATGCATGTACGGGTCAATCTATTACTATGGCTGATGCAGTTTTAGGTGGGACATGGAGTCCGTCAGTAAGCGGTATCGTTTCTGTAGGTATTAGTTCAGGCATCATTACCGGTCTTTCATCAGGGTCACTTACCATATCTTATATCCTGCCAACAGGTTGCACTACTACCACTTCATTAATTGTTAATCCTTTAGCGCCAATTACAGGTGCCTCAACAGTATGTGTTGGCCAAACAACTACCCTAACAAATAGCTTGGGCGGTGGTAGTTGGTATTCGGTTTCCCCATCCATAGCTAGCATCAATTTAACAACGGGTCTTGTAACAGGCGTTGGTGCTGGAACTACTCCAGCCACTATTTCCTATTTGATGCCATCCGGATGCAATACTACTATGAGTATGAGTGTAAATCCATTGGCAGCAATTACCACTGCAAGGACTTTTGATGTTTGTATAGGACAATCAATATCAGTAGCAAATGGAGTTGCTGGTGGCACTTGGTCTACAAATAGTATATCGATTGCCACTGCAGTTGCAACCTCAGGCTTAATAACAGGGGTAAATGCTGGCATTACTCAAATTTCATATAGCCTTCCAAATGGTTGTATAGCTACTCATACTGTAAATGTTAACCCCAGGGCGGCGATATCTGGCCCATCATCAGTATGTGTTGGCCAAACAATCACCCTTGGCAATATTAATGCTGGTGGTACATGGACAAGCCTATCCCCATCAGTCGCATCAATTGGCAGTTCAACAGGTATTGTTACCGGAATGGGAGGAACAGTTTCAACAACGGTGTCTTATACACTTGGTAGTGGATGTTTATCCACCACAACAATTACGGTAAACGAATTGCCTGTGGTATCAGCAATTACTGGACCTTCATCTGTTTCTGTAAGTGGCTCACCAATTACTTTAGCTGATGTTACTGTAGGAGGCAGATGGTCAAGTAATAATATTACTATTGCCTTGGTTGGTTCTTTAACTGGAGTAGTATCGGGTGTTAGTAGTGGATTAGGGATAATATCTTATACAGTTACCAATACCAATGGATGCGCTAAGAGCGTAACAAAAAATATCACAGTTGGTCCGTCTCCAATAGCACAAAACATTCAAAATACGGGCAATCTTAACTTAAGTGTAGGTGAAAATGCGACCATAAATGGAACAAAAGAAGGTGGTGTATGGTGCAGCAATGACAACAATATAGTTGCCGTAGATGCAGAAACAGGTATAGCTTCAGGTATTTCAATTGGTCGTGCAACAATTTCTTATACAGTTGCCAATCTAAATGAAAGCTTCCTTTACTTGACTAATGTATCAGTAACTAATACTAGTGCAACATTATCTACCCCATCTATTGATAACAATGTTTCTGTGAAATTGATGCCTAACCCTAATAATGGCACATTTAATATCGCTGGCACGGTGACTTCTGAATCGAATGAGGTTGTGACTATCGAAATTTCAAATATGATGGGTCAGATGGTTTCAAAAACTGTGGTTCCTGTATCTAATGGCAGTATTAATGCAACTATTAATCTGGATAATACCCTTGCAAACGGCATGTATATTGCTAACCTGATTACCCCTGCTGGCAACCAGGTATTGCATTTTGTGATTGCAAAATAATTCCTAACAGATTGTCGATTAAAGAAAACTGCCTCCTCAAATTGAATCATCAATTAAAGGAGGCAGTTTTTATTTTAGGTATTTGTAGCATACTACCTCATAACTATTGGGGAAAGTCCAACAGCGAAATCAATTTCTTATTGAATGTATTAGCATCGGCACCCAATGGGCTAAAAAAGGCTGCATCAAATTGCTCTACGGCTATTACAGCATCCTTCACCAATATTTTGCCTTTTTCAGATAGGGCAACTGTCTTTGCCCTGGTATCAGTTGCATGTTCATGACGATCTACTAAACCACGAGATTGTAGGCTGCGCAGTACTGTAGAAGTAGTCATTGGGTCAATCTTGGTGTGTGAAGACAGTACAATTTGCGTCACCTCTACCCCATGGAGAGATAACCAATGGATACTTGCCATGAGCACATATTGGGAATGGGTCAGGTCAAAAGCCACCAATGCTTTCTTTATCTCCCTCTGCCACAAGTTAGTAACCTGCCACAAAAGGAAACCCGAACTATCTTCCGCCTTCTCAAAACTAAAGGTGCTATCCAAGGTAAAAAGTTAAAAGTTAAAAGCCTTTCAAATTAAAAAGTCAAAATTCAAAAGTCAAAAGGTCATCAAATTCAAGAATAGCCTTAATTATGATTCCCGCTAAATTTGTTGCAAGATAAGCCATCTAGAGTTTAGATGCTATAATCACCTGCTGTTCCATTTCTTCGGGTAGGGCGGCAGCAATTTCTCCAGCTACCAATTTCACCCATAACGGTGTTAGAAGCCCCTCTACCCTCATGGTGGTAGTAATTTTCAATCCAGATGGTGTTTCTTCAAAGATGTGTTCCCCATACATTTTAGCTAATGGAAACCGTGTGAGGTCTACAAACCTTTTGTTTTTAATAGTTTCGGCTAATTCTATCTTCACCTTAGGACCCTTCTTAGGTTTAAGGTAAAAGAAGTTACCCTTTTCGAATTCTCCCTGCATCCGGGCATATTCTATTTCTTTATCCCATGTATGCCAGTTATTAACATCGGCAAATAATTTCCACATCTGGGCTGCGGTGGCATTTTTAGTTACAATGGAGTGCGATTTGGTCCACATAAAACGTAGTTTTTTTATAAATTTATTTATTATAAGCACAAAGATAATAAGCGCACTTATAATAAACAAATTTAGCAAAAATCTTTCTTTTACCTAATAAGCCCTAAAGCCCATGGCAGGGGATTTTTAATCCCCGGAGCATATATTTTTTGTGTATTTTGCACTTCGGTGGCTAAAAAACAGAATTGATAAAGACTTTGTTGCTTTATACATGAAAACCTTGTAAGGGCTGAATTTGTAGTTGAACCTAAGCATTATTTTTTTGCTATAGACTATTGTGGTGGGCATGGAAATTTATAGGTAATTTTGACGTGGTAGGTATCGGGGATTAAAAATCCCCTGCCACTGCTTTCGGATTTTAAATCCGAAAGAACAAAGGGAGATGTTATGTTCTATATGGAATACAATAACGAATCAATAAAAGGAGGCAGTGACGCAGGAAAAAACTATGACGACTACATGAAGAAAGGGGGAGCTGTCAGTTATTCAGATAATGTAGAAACTAAATATAGAGAGTGGAAGAAGATTTTGCAGCACAGTCCCGATAAAGCAAAAGCTGCTAAAAGTTTAGACAATCCATATCCACTTCCAAATAAATAATTATGAAAATATTTTATTTGCTTATTTCCTTTCAGTTTCTCTGTTCTTGTAAATCGACTCTGTTACTGCATCCAAATTGCGTCAATAAAACTGGAGATTTAAACAAAGTAATATCAAGTTGTAGTTTGTTTTATGATCCTTTTAAGGCTGCGTATGATTCTATTCAAATGTTTAATGAAAATGGATTAAACACAGTAAAGGTAAATACTATAATAGATTTTTATAATGGAAAATATGAATGTTATGTAAATGACACTACAAAGTTTCTCGAGTGTGACATCTTGAAAAATAAAATTAATGGCGTTTGTATCGAATATTTTTTGCCAAGTGGCAGGGACACATGTCTTTATGGAAAGTTTAGAAACAATAAATTGAATGGCGATTATAGACGATTTGGAGCCGACGGTAAACTTATTATACATGAGGTATATTCAAAAGGGAAAAAAATACAAACCCTCAGTGTTCCAGAAGCTCCTTAGATCACAAGAAATAAAAACGGATTTGTAACCTGCGCTCTTACGGATCTGTGATCCACTAGTCCAAGCTTTATGCTTGGTCTAGTTTCCTGCAAGCGTCACGCTTGCGAAAATGCTAATTCAGGCTGCTGTGACTAGTCGCCGTAAATATAAGTTCTTTGAAATAGATGCCACTCTCATTCAGATTTATGAGTCCGAAAGGACATGGCAGGAGATTTTTAGGCCCAATAATCCAAGCTTTATGCTTGGTCTAGTTTCCTGCAAGCGTCCACTTGCGAAATAGCTACTACAGGATGCATTGATTACATGCAGGAAATATAAGTTCTTTGAAATAGTTTGTCCGCTCTTTCGGATTTATAATCGAAAGAGCGAGTTCTTAATCTCTTACATCTGGACATGTTGCAGCAAGTTTTGCAAACACATTCGTTTCCCTATATTTTTCCTTTAAAACCTCAATCCATGGTGAATGGTAACCTAAATAATAATCCCTATGGCTCATTTTGGCTTTTTCTGTTGCAGTCATATTGCTCATTTTATATTCAGTCAAGTCACAATCGCACTGCCCCAGCATAATAACAATTTGGGCAGCCAATTCCTTATTCGTGGTTAATTTAAGTGCAGTTTGATACATTTCAATTGCTCGACTACATTGGTAATACACTTTACCATAAGTTAGGTTATTGGGATAGAAGTCAAAAGTGCCCCATTCCCGTTTTCTATTTATACAATCCATCTCATCACACCATTTCCCATAACAAAACATCATCCAATCCTTACCATGGTAAGTGATATTGTAATAGGCATTGCCTAAATTAAAGGATACTAATGCCTTCTTTTCGGGGTTCTGTTCCGTTGTTAACTGCTTCCGAAGGGAAACAATTTCCCCAAGTATCAACTTCTTACTGGGCATTTCATAGATTTTACCTGTGCCCGTTGAAATAGGCTCTTTACTACCAACCGAGGTAACTGAACCCGGCCAGAGGTAACTGTCAAACTGGTATGTCTTCATCCAGAATGAATCAGGTATCTGATTGAAAACAGCAAGGGCTTGTTCATATCTTCCCTTCCTTATTAATATTGTACCCTTAAGGTCATAAAAACAATAATCATCATCCCAAATTTCAGGTACCATCCTTTTTTCAAAAGGTGTTTTATCTTTTTTATGCACTAAAGCTAAGAGCGTATCAATTTGTAATTCAGATGCATATTTATCAAACCAACCAATTTTGGAATAATATCCCATCTTCTTTTCGTCATCCTCATTCCATGTATTAAATCCCAAGTATTCATTAATGGCAACTCCTGATTTACGGTAAAATAATCCAGCTTTTACTACATCGCCATATTTCTGGTATTGCCTACTTAATAAAAGGTAAAGACCAGAAATAACATTATCAGTGGATGGATAGCTATAAAAAATTCCATTTACAGATCTGTTTGCATTTGTATTGTCCAACATCGAAAGAACGTTCTCTAGTTGATACTGCGTTTGTTTCAGTCTGATATCCTGGGAATAAATAATCGAGATAGCTAACTCCACTTGCCTTTGGGTTTCTAAATTCCCTATAGGCAGATGTTTTAACTGATTCAAATACTCTTTGGCTTTGGCATAGTTTTTCTCCATATGATATAAATGCACAATGGCCAACCTGATTAAATCTCTATTTGGGGGTCTTGTTTGCAATAAGCTTTCCAGGTATTCCCTGAATTGCACCAAATATTGTCGGTCTTTTATTCTATTCTTTTCACCATAATAATTGTAGCCGAAATAAGAAATATTCTCATGGCTAACTAAAAAAATATGTTCTTCTAGACCTGAATTAAACCCTTTTACTTCATGAGATAGCAACCAATCTTCCAACTTGTTTACTTCACGACCGATTAAGGTTGGTATACAGCTATTATTGGGGTTCAGGCTAATTACTTTCCGAATGGCCGGTAAGGCTGGGCCAGGTGTCTTTAAACCCTTATAGGCCCAATACAATGATTGTGAATAATTGTCTTTGATAGAATCCAATAAGGGCGCCAGATCGTTTCGTAATAGATGCTGAAATACAAATACCTTTTTCTCATCGCATTTATCAAAAACCTCTAGCAGGTTTCTAGATCTCGTATACCTGTCGGCAAATGACAGCGCATAATACAACTGGCCCCAATTAGCGATTATCGACTTCTTATTTTTCAGGTATTTATTATAAATGTCTATAACCGGGGTAATATCATGGGCAATTCCATTACTAATGTCAATACTATCTCCACCTTTAAAAAACTGCTTGTAGTATAAGCCCTTAACAGCCTGAAAAGCATACCGTTGCACCAGAAAATCGGGCAAACCTGATTGGCACTTATTTAAGCAAAAACTAACAATTGAATCTATTGCTTCATTATTTCGAGGTCCTTGTTTCTCCCCCCACGGGTCCATTTCTCCAAATAAAGTGAACTCAACATTTTTTGCCAAAGCGAAATATTGAAAGGCATCCTTATTTGCAGGTTTCAATAACCATTGGATAAATGTATTATCATTCAGGCTAGCCCAACGACCAGTATGTATGCAGTAAGCAAACTCATCGGATGAAAGGTTGTACTGCACATTATAAATATCAGCAACTTTAGCTGAACCATTGGTAAATTCGCTCCATTCCCTGCAATTTTTGTTCTTATCATTATTGAGTGGGTCGGGATTATAAGTATCTAAAAAATTATTGGTATAATAAAAAGGGGCAAGAGCCTCATTGCCACCTATCTCTTTTTGAAACAAAAGAATCATCTTTTTGTCATCAAATAAGTAATTATCGTAACAGCTCCAGATTTTGACCACTGGAAAAAATGCCATAACTAAAGACAGAACTCCCCGAATAATTAATCTATAACCCTTCTTCATTTTTACTTTTTATTTGGTTCTAAAAAAGCCATTATATCAGGGCATTCATTAGCCAATCTTTCGAAAACTGTAGTATGGGCATATTTTTGTTTGGCTATTTCCCACCATTTAGAGTAATGGCGCATTTCTTCAGTTTTCCAGGGCTTATATATTCCCTTCCGTCGTTGGGCCATTATATCCCTGTACCCATGAACTTCATTGTCAATTTTGCCCAGCATAACAACACAGGACGCAGCCAATTCCTTTTTATGGGTAAGATTTAAAGCTTTCAGGTACATTTCTTTAGCCCAGGCACACTCATAATATATTTTGCCGTACCTGATATTATTTGGATTGAAAGTATAAGTCCACCAATCGCCATAGGAATGGTCCCTAATTTCATAATCTGACTTACCATAACTGAACATCTGCCAATCCTTACCATAATAGGTGATATTGAAATAGCAATTAGCAAGGTAAAAGTAGTTCCGAGCCTTTTGTTCGCTATCAGTAGCATTGGCTATCGCTGCCCTTACCCCAACTATATCTCTTAAAATCGACTTCTTACATACATGATTATAGTCACTACCCTTCCCAGTATTTACAGGCAATACTACCCCAAGACTGGTAATATTTGTAGACTTCAAATCAAGTCCGAAATCATAATTATCCCTCCAAAAATTATCAGGGATGGTTTGAACAATAGCTAAGGCTTCATCAATCTTTCCTTGCCTAAGTAGAATCGTAGCTTTAACATCCTTACAGAAATTTTCATTGGGCCAAAAAGAAGGTATTACCCTTTTTTCAAAGGCAGTTCTCTTAAGTCTATGCTTGAAGCTCAGGAAACTATCTATATCAGCCGCCGAAGCATACTTATCAAAATAGGCAATATCCCCATATGAACAGGTTTGTTTATTTTTCTTGTTAAAAATAGTAGGGTTATAATAATCATTTACCAGACTGCGTGCCTTCCTGAAATAAAGTGATGCTAATACGATATCACTATCCTGCTTTAACTTTTGGCTAAGTAAAAGGTATAATTCTGACAATAAATTTCCTTGAGATTCATATTCCTGAAATTCTTGCAAAGTATCCTGCTTTAAGCCTAATCGCTCCAAAGCCTGGAATTGCTGCTCCAATTGGGCCTGGATTGCTGGCTGGTTTACTTTTGCCGAATAAATAATTGCTATGGTTTTCTCCACCTGTCTTTGAACTTCCATCTTTTTGTTTGGCTGATGAGGCAGACGGTCTAAGTATTTTAAAGCTCCAACATAGTCCTTATCCATATTATATAAGTGTGCTACTGCCATCAGGAGAAAATCACGGTTGGGTGATTTTTTAGTAACTATTGATTCCAAATATTGCCTAAACTCTTTAAGATAGACTTTATCCTTAGCCATATTTTTTAGTGCGTAATAATCATAGGTTGTATCGGGGGTATCATAGCCCTTGTTATAATTATTTAGGTATTGCCATGCTTTTAAATTAGATTGAAAATTTTTCACTTCGTATGACAGTATCCAATCCTCCAGTTTATTCACCTCCCTACCTACTAATATCTTAATATAAGGGCTAGCGGGCATTACATTGTACAGGCCCTTAATATCGTCTATTGCCCTACCCTTTTTCTTTAGGGCACAATAGGCATATTTGGCAGCCCTGGTTCGGGCATCACGGGGTTTCACTTCTTTTAGTTCAAGATCGGCCCTACTCAAGTGATTAAAAATGAACATTTTTTTGTCCTCACACCTATCAAATGATTGAAGCAAATTAAGTACCCTAACCGCCTTATCCTTATGTGCCAATGCATAGTACAATTGCCCCCAGTGTGCCACAATGGTGTTCTTACCCTTAAGCCACCTATCATAGCATTTTATAAGACCGGTATCATCCACCATAGTTGATATACTAATATCCGAATCGCTATATGAATAGCGATTATACTTATCATAATACATTAGCTTAATAGCCTGGAAGGCATAACGTTCCTTCAGAAATTCAGGGTTTTTCGACCATTTCTTTTCCAGTAAATCAGCCATCATTATACCATCAACAATAACCGGGTAATTGATTGCTTTGGATAATTGAAAAACCTTTTCTTGCCATGGATCATTAGATGAAGGGGTAATCAATTCCTCCACTTTCTTGGCATACCTGAAATAATTGTATGCCTCCTTATTTTCTTTCCTAGTTATCCAGTTGACAAATGTATTGGTTTTAAAGCCCTTCCAATCTTTGGATATATACCTGTATTCAAACTCAGATGGGGACATATCGTATTGCAACGTATAGATATCCCTGGGTTTAATATTTTTAGACCCTGCAAACTCAATCCATTCCTGTAAGTTCCTGTCTACATCATCCTGTGGTCTTGCCGAATCATAGGCATAGAAATAACATTCAGAATAGCTAAATGGAAGCAAGCCCCTGTTATCAGGCAATTCACGCTGAAATAGCAGAAACATTGCCTCATCAGGATAGGGCATAGAAACACAACACCAGATGTGTAAAGGACTCAATAATAAGAGCAGTAAGAGGCTAATAGTGCCTGAATATATTTTGAATAACCGCTTCATTGCGTTTTATTGAATTTTCATTCCAATCGAAAAAGACTATTCTGCTGTAGGCAGGATTCTTTTTGACAATCATTCCCACAGCCTTTTCCAAATCAGCCTGATTAGGCGACTCCCATCGCAACTCATCCCCTTCCCTGAAATAAATATCATTTATAACAGTATCCTGATTGAAGCGGATGAAATTTGATGTAATCTTTTTAAATGCCACAGTGTCTTCCGTAAAATTCTCCCCATGAATGATGCCCTTATATTTACCACCCCTAAACCATGCCTGCCAGCTAAACAGTGGCAATGCTATATCCAATGGCAGCGGATATTTACCACCATCCATATATTTTTTTAATTCATTGATATCAAAAATGGAATTCAGGGTGGCCTCATTAGTAATGTTGCCAAGGTTGTAGCACATCAGCATACCTTTGTCTACAGGTGGCACTCCAACCTTTGTGGGGTACTTATATGGGTACAACCTAATAGTAACAGAAACCAACTTATCCTTATTCAGCTCCTTGAACTTCTTGAGAAAACGGAAATATTTGGCCTTAGTGCCTTCATTCCAATCGCAATCAATCTGGATTTCGTTTATTTTCTGCTCCTTCTTGTTGCTAATCACTTTCAACATGGAATCTAAAACATTCCCGCCGTGCACCCATTCCCCTTCAGGAATAGAATCCTGCAAAAAATTGCGGCTATAATCACCCAATATTATACCAGTAATAGTATGTATTTTATTGCTGAGTTTAATGGCAAGGGTATCGCACCAATCATCAGAAACACGCTGGAAGGTGCGGTTGGTAATAAATACCACCGGGGTAAAACTATCTGCGGTGAAATATTTGCTTTTATAAGCCTCATAGCCCAATGACCCTCTTGGCACTGGCATTTTCATGTTTTCACTCCAGTCAATATCGCAATAGTGGATATAAAAATGGTGGAGACCTAATTTCTTTATCTCGCTCTGGGAGAAAGAATCGTTATAAGCAAATGAGGTTTTCCAATAATAAAACGAATGTTGTGGCATGTTTTTCGGTCGGCATGACACAAAAACGGCGAATAAAACGAATACCAGTAAAATCTTTTTGGGAAGCATGCAACCTGTGCGGAATAGAATATAAAGTTACGTGGGTTACCGATATTAAAAGGTAAATTTGTTTAAATATTTGAAAAATATTTTCCTTTTTCGGGTTATCCAAATCCTTAATCTGCCCGTATACAAAGGGTAGGTGATAAATTTCTAAATTATGGTAGGATTAGTAATTGTGGCACTCGTGGTAGCAGGCCTTATCTATTTGTTTTTAGATAATAACCGCAGAAAAAAGCCAAAACCAATACTACTCAAAACCAGCCAGCTACTGGAAGAAAACATACCTTTTTATGTTGCCCTTAGCCCTGAAAACAAATTATTATTTGAAAACAGGGTAACCAATTTCCTCGAAAACATCACTATAACTGGAGTAGATGTAGCCGTGGAAGATATTGATAGGATACTAATTGCTGCCGGTGCCATTACCCTGATTTTTGCTTTCCCAGATTGGAAGTATAATAACCTGTCGGAAGTACTGCTCTACAAAGGCACTTTCAACCAGGAATATGATACAGACAAGGGAGAGCGGAACATATTAGGTATGGTAGGTGATGGGGTAATGAACCGCAAAATGATTTTATCTAAACCCTCCCTCCATGCGTCCTACAGTAGTAACACTGATGGACATAATACTGTAATTCATGAGTTTGCACACCTGATAGACAAAGCCGACGGACTTACTGACGGGATACCAGAATACCTCCTCACCCAGCCTCACCTCATACCCTGGGCCAATGAAATCAAAGAAACCATAAAAACGATGAAAGGGAAGTCACATTCAGACATAAACCAATATGGTGCTACCAACGATGCTGAATTTTTCGCTGTAATAACGGAATATTTCATAGAACGCCCTGAAAAACTAAAAGACCACCACCCCGAATTGTATGAAATGCTGAAGGAGATGTATGGGGGTAAGTGAGTACTAGGCGGCAATAGTTGTATTCAAGTCTGATAATTTTTTCCTCGCTATAACCAAATCAAAGCCAGACTGAACCCTTAACCAATACGCTGCATCAATACCAAATACCTGCTCCAATTTCAAAGCTTATAAAGCACTTACATTCCTTTTTTCATGAATCAGTTCTGATAAATGTTGAGGTTTGATACCTAATTTCAAGGCTATATCCTGCTTTTTAATGCCACGGGCCTCAATCTCCATTTCTATTAAATAGCCGGGGTGAAGGACATTTTCAAGCCTGTTAAGTTCCTTACCAGTATTACTAGAATATCGTGAAACATATAATATATCTTTGATTTCCCCTACTGCAGCACCTCAAATCTACCCTCACTAATCACAGTAGAATCAGCACAGGTAAAAGAATAAGTACCGATAATGTAAAGCGCAGTATTGGTAATGGTTACGGTCCCTGATATTGATTTCTTGTAATTGATGAGGTCGCCAGTGTATATGCCAGTAGCACCTAATCCGCTGGAATCCAACTGATAAGTACCTATACCTGTATAATTTTTGAGGACTAATTGTATCTCCTGACTGTTATCATTAAGCGCATCTATACTCAAATACCTATTCAGTTTCTTAGTCACAATATTAGACTGGTCGTAAATAACCGTATTTGTTCCGGCAGATTTAGGAGTAATGCTCGCTGTCATATAAAT
>CANGSR010000100.1 GCA_947456055.1 Chitinophagaceae bacterium | reverse complement strand
GTACCTGAACAAATAGGGCCATCGTTATTCGCACTAGTCAAAGAAGGAACCGGACTAACTGTAGCTGCAGTAGTATATTGGGCAGTACAGCCTGTACCACTACCATTGTTTACGGTAACTGTGTAAGTACCTGTAGCACCTGTTGTTGCAGAAGGCACGCTTGCACTAGCCGAAGTAGATGTTGTGATTGCCACCGGACCATTCCATAAATAACCAGTAACATTAGAAGCACCACTAACTGTAAGGTGTAATGTTGTACCTGAACAAATAGGGCCATCGTTATTCGCACTAGTCAAAGAAGGAACCGGACTAACTGTAGCAGATGTTGTATAGCTTAGTGAACAACCTAAACCGCTAACTGTAACTGTATAAACACCTGATGCAGCAGTAGTCGCAGATGGCACACTAGCACTGGCAGATGTAGAATTGGTAATAGCAACGGGACCGCTCCATGAGTAGCTGGTAACATTTGAAGCACCACTTACAGTAAGGTTTAGTGTAGTGCCGGCACATATAGGACCATCGTTATTAGCACTTGTTAATGATGGTGCAGGATTTACTGAAGCAGTTGTAGTGTATTGGGCAGTACAACCAGTACCACTTCCGTTATTTACAGTTACAGTATAAGTACCGGTAGCACCTGTGGTAGCTGTTGGTACACTAGCACTGGCAGAAGTAGCAGTAGTAATGGCAACAGGACCAGCCCATAAATAACCGGTAACGTTAGATGCCCCGTTTGCAGTGAGATTCAAGGTAGTACCTGCACATATAGGGCCATCATTAGTAGCACTAGTAAGGGTAGGTACAGGACTAACTGTAGCGGCAGTTGTGTATTGGGCAGTACAACCTGTACCACTACCATTATTAACAGTTACAGTATAAGTACCAGTAGCACCTGTAGTAGCAGATGGTACACTTGCACTTGCAGAGGTAGGGGTAGTAATAGCAACCGGACCAGCCCAAGAATAACCAGTAACATTAGATGCGCCAGATACTGTGAGGTGCAGAGTTGTACCGGCACAAATCGGGCCATCATTATTGGCGCTTGTTAATGAAGGTACAGGACTCACTGTAGCAGCAGTGGTGTATTGTGCAGTACAACCAGTACCGCTGCCATTATTCACAGTAACAGTATAAGTACCATTGGCACTTGTGGTAGATGAAGGTACACTGGCACTGGCTGATGTAGAATTAGTAATAGCTACCGGACCATTCCATAAATAGCCAGTAACATTTGCAGCACCATTAGCTGATAGGTTGAGCGTAGTACCGGCACATATAGGGCCATCGTTAGTAGCGCTTGTAAGTGTAGGAACAGGACTTACAGTTGCAGCAGTGGTATATTGTGCAGTACAACCTGTGCCGCTGCCATTATTTACGGTAACCGTATAAGTACCGGTGGCACCTGTAGTTGCAGATGGAACGCTGGCACTAGCTGAGGTAGAAGTAGTAATAGCTACCGGACCATTCCATAAATAACCAGTAACATTTGAAGCACCACTAACTGTGAGATGCAAAGTAGTACCAGCACATATTGGGCCATCGTTATTAGCACTTATTAATGAAGGAACAGGACTAACGGTAGCTGTTGTGGTATACCTGGCAGTACAACCTGTACCACTACCATTATTCACTGTAACTGTGTAGGTACCTGTAGCACCTATAGTTGCAGACGGTACGCTTGCACTAGCAGATGTAGATGTTGTGATTGCCACTGGACCATTCCATAGATAGCCTGTTACGTTGGCAGCTCCATTTGCAGTGAGGTTTAATGTAGTACCTGCACACAATGGTCCATCATTTGTTGCACTGGATAAAGTAGGTACCGGGCTAACAGTAGCGGCAGTTGTATATTGAACAGAGCAACCTGTGCCTGAACCATTGTTTACGGTTACGGTATAAGTACCTGTAGCACCTGTAGTGGCGGAAGGCACACTAGCACTTGCTGAAGTAGAATTGGTGATGGCCACAGGGCCATTCCATAAATAAGCTGTAATATTTGCAGGGGTTGTTACCGACAGATTTAATGTGGTTCCGGCACATATAGGGCCATCATTATTGGCACTAGCCAACGATGGGGCCGCATTTACTGTGGCAGTTGTAGTATAATTAACACTACAACCCGAACCTGAACCATTATTTACAGTTACAGTATATGTACCAGACGCAGCCGTAGTAGCAGATGGTACACTTGCGGAGGCTGAAGTAGAACTAGTAATTGCCACAGGACCATTCCATAAATAGCTAGTAACGTTGGCCGGGCTATTGGCTGATAAAGTCAATGTGGCACCTGAACAGATAGTGCTATTATTTGTAGCTCCCGAAAGTGATGGTGCCGGATTAACTGTAACCGTTGTAGTATATACCGTTGCATTGGTACATGATGGGTTACTAAGAGTTAATGAATAAGTAGTAGTAGAAGATGGTGTAGCAGTTGGGTTTTGCAAAGTAGATGTAAACCCATCAGAACCTACCCAGGTCCAACCTGTGGTATTAGATGAATTAGCCGTCAATGTTACCGTACCACCATTACAAATTGGCCCATTATTAGTGATACCCGTAGATGTTGGAGCCTGATTAATAGTAACCGTAGTGGTATATACTGTAGCATTGGAACAGCCTGCATTACTTACTGTTAAGGAATAAGTACCTGTAACAGTAGGAGTAATAGTAGGGCTCTGTAATGTAGATGAATAACCAGAAGGACCAGTCCATGACCAGATAGTGGCATTAGATGAATTATCGCTCAGGATAACACTATTACCCACACATGTGGGACCATTATTAGTTGCACCAGTAGAAGATGGCGAAACATTAACTGTAACAGTATTCGTACTGGTACCGGTGAGACCATTACCATCGGTGATAGTAACTGTGTAAACTGTTGTAACAGTAGGGCTTGCAGTTACAGTTGGGCCAGTTGTGGTATTCAAACCAGTAGATGGAGCCCATGCATAAGTAAATGATGGATCACCTACGCCTGTAGCTGTGAAACCGACTGAATTACCACTGCATACAGAAGGATTAGATGGTGAAAAGGTGGCTGAGGGATTATTACCTGTCATACCAGTAATTCCGGATGTTGCAAAAGTATTACCTGTAATTGTTAGTGTTTTAGCACCAGTATTTAACAATCCAAAACGATTCCAGGGTAGGGATCCTTTATAAAACGCTGCTTTGATTGCAGATTCAGTCCCATTTACATCTCCAGCCACATAAGTAGCAGTAGCATCATAGGAACTACCTGTTACTCCAGACTGAACTACAGTCCAGTAGCGTTTCAGGAAATCGGTAGTGCTACCATTATTAGGATGTTTAATTGCAGTAACATTAGCCTCAAGATAAGCACTTGAGTAGGCACTTCCTGATTCAGTTATTGAAATTGGGGTATAATTTGTTGCATCACCCACAGGGTAGGCAAATGTGCCATTAGCACTGAAATTTTTCCTCAACTTACCTGCACCAATGGCAATAATATAATTTGATGAAGATGCCCCAGTAATAGATGCAGATGAACCAAGTGTAAGAGTATTAGCACCTAAGGTAAGATTACCCAATGTAAGTGTATTATTAATAGTAACAGCAGTACCTATAGCATTTGTACCCGTAGTGTTATCGAGGGTCACATTATAGAATGTACCAGAAACTAAGGTTTGTGCACCGGAAGCAGCCCCTAACTCGATAGTACCCGTTCCACCCCAGGTAGCACCAGATGGAATTGGGGTGGCACTGGTTGCAGTTAAAACAGATGTTTTAAGCGTACCATTTACAGTATAGGTAGGAGAACCGCCTGTACTTAGCAGGTTTGTACCCATATCAAGTGTAGTGCTCGCACTTACATTAAGTGCATTATTAATTGACACAGCTCCCTGAGCGGTTTTTATACCACTATTGGAGGTTTTTAATGTACCATAGGTGAATGCATTTACGTTCTGATTACCAGCACCGGTATAGTCGGCTGTCATGCTTGTAAGCGTACGTGTATTAAAGGTATACTGGGTATTAAGATCAGGGGTGGAAGTAATACGTGTGATTTGTATTGTACCACTACCCTGCAGGGTGCTTGAACCTGCACCACCCGGATTGAAGACAACCGTTGCCAATGGAGTAACCAAGGCACTAGCTGAAACGCTAAAAGTATGTGATACTGCAGTACTTGCATTAACATTCAAAGCGAATGAAGTATTGTTATCAGTAAGGTCGTAAAACGATGGGGTACCGGTACCACCGCTTACAGAAAGTGTTTGGATAGCACCGGCTGCACCAGTGAAGGTAACCAAGCCACTGCGAGGATTAAAAGGATTGGTAGCATCGCTGCTAGATTGTGTCCAGTCGCCGCCTACGGAAATTGGGAAGTTACTGGCTGAAACATCAAAAATAGTACCAGTGTTACTGGTTAATGTTACATTTCCTAATACGGTTAAATTTTGATTCAAAGTAGTAAGGCCAGTAGTACTGGAATTCCCTATAACCAAATTACCATTTACAGTAGTGGCACTGGTGGCTCCTAAAGTACGGGTGCCTGTAGTACCTGTAATAGTGAGGTTGTAATATGTACCCTGGGCTACCAACATGGGTGTAGTAGTACTATTGTATATTACTGTGCTGCCTGTGCCCCAGGATAAACCTGCTGATATTGCTGTGCCACCAGTATACTGGGTTTGCAAAGTACCGAAGAAGCTAGTGGCAGTAGGTGTACCGAGCAACTGGAATGTTGCCATATTCAAATTACCAGATGCCGGTGCGAGTATGGAATTATTAACAGTAATATTGCTATTTGCAGTTATCGTCCCGGCCGTATTGGCAATATTGAGGTTATAGAAAGCAGTTGCCAAACCAGGCAGCGACTGCCCTCCCCCTCCATTTAATGTTACAGTACCATTATTATGTGAAAATGTACTTGTGCCGCTAACAGCGAAATTACCAGCAACACTTAGTGTACCAGACGGGGCAACTACAGTACCAGCAGTAAGTGAAAAGTTGCCACCAACATCAGCCGAACTGGTAAAAGTAGCAGTATGTGAGTTACTGATTGTAAGGTTATTGAACTTATTAGCACCGGTAAGACTACCTGTTACGGTATAAGCACCGACACCACCGTTTAATGTAACAGTGCTGGAACTGGCAGAGAAATTACCATTATTGATCCAGTTGTAAGCGGCGCTAATGGAAGTAGAGGAGGCCATACTCACTGAAGCGTTAGCATTATTAGTGAAGGCACCCAATAAGGTAGTGTTATTATTAATATTCAGAGTACCGGTAGTATTGCTGTTTGTGAGGTTATAAAAATTGGGTAATGCACTTCCACCACCTGACGAAATTGTTTGAGTACCACTACCATTGAAATTTACGGTACCTACCCCAGCTTTAAAAAGGGTAGTAGCTGTTGAACTTGTTACTGTCCAGTCGCCCCCTACATTTAGATCATGGTCATTAGCCCAAATAACATTATTTGTAGAGGTACCAGTAAGCGAAACACTACCGCCTATTGTAATATTGCCATTAAAGTTAACAGTTCCGGATGTAGTAGATATATTAAGATTACCGCCAATAGAAGGGCTGCCTAAAAAATTCAAAGTAGTAGTAGCGACATTTACGGTAATATTATTGTAGGTACCAGCAGGCAGGTAGGTACTAGAGGCACCTGAATAATCTAAAAGTACAGTACCTCCCCAGGTTCTGCTTGCGGGAATGGCAGGGTTATTAGTACTCTGGGTTTCAAGTGTTGCACCAGTCATGGCAGTAGTCAATGTACTTCCCAAAAGTGGGTCGCTACCCAGATTGAAAGTAGAACCAGAATTTATTGTCAATAAACCATTTATAGTAAAGTTATTGCTAGACCCACTAGCATTATAAGAGAAATTACCATTACCAATCGTTAGATTATAATAGGTTCCGTATATTACAGACTGTGTGGAGGCCGCATTATATACAACCGTACCAGTACCTAGATTAGATGTCCAGTTAAGACCGACCGGAAAAGCAGTTGCTGTTGCCTGGGTTTTTACAGTACCATTATTGGTAATTCCGGCACTTGTAATAGTGGTCATTACATTTGCCCCCATATCTAATATAGTACCGGAAGCAATGGTTAGATTGTTATTGATAACAATGGTACCATTTGCGGTAAGAGAAGTACCAGAATTAGCAGTGGTAAAATTCATGTAACTAATAGAAGCAGATGGCAATGTTTGTGCCACACCACCATTAAAATTGACCGTACCACTATTATGGGTAAAAGTGCCTGCACAACTAAAATTACCAGCAATATTTAAAGTAGTGGAAGGGGCGGTTAACGTACCGGCGGTAATATTTACTGCGCCAGTCACAGTAGTAGTATTACCAGCCATACTCCATGCACCACCAGAACCATTAAATGTAAGGTTGTAAAATTGGCCAGTGGCCCCGGTGAGTGTACCTGTAAGTGTGTGCCCGGTAGTGGTTGCATTGAATATTACCGTACCAGTGCCACAGGTAAAAGTTCCGCTATTAGCCCAGTTATTGCCAACTGTAATAGTAAAGGAACCTGCATTCAATGTTTTGGTTGAAGCAATAGAGATACTACCAACTACTGCCCAGTCTGCCCCGAGGGTCATGGAAGTATTGATCTGCCATGTATTACCTGCGGTAGTAAAGTCGGTGGCTGTGGCAGTGACACCGGTACCATTTGCTAAGGAATTCCAGTTAGCCGGAACACTAGGATCGGAGGTTCCCTGGGAAAACCAGGTACCTACAAAGGCGAATGACGAAATACTAATTAAAGAAAGAAAAAAAGATAAAAAGAGGGTCTTTGGTAGTTTACCAAGTCTAAACCCTGAATGAATAAAAGTTGAATGCCAATTGGCAACTACCTTAGTGTCCAGATTGCTTGTGATAATACCTGCATTTTCCATAATGTTCGAAATTAAAAAGTACTTTTATTTGCTAAATGATGATATGTACGGCATTTATATTGAGTTTTACTGAATAAAAACAAACCAACTGTCACTGGTTTCCTGATAAAAAAGCTTTCGTATAAATACCAACTTGCCAACAAATAATTTATAATTATAATATAATTACATACTAATGTTGAAATGCAAAATTACCCTATAGTGAACTATGAGTAACGAAGATTCTTGTTATTCTGAGGTTAAGGTCTTCAAGTTGCTTAGGGATATAAATCCCTAAATTTTCCACATTTAAGTTAAAAATGCAGGTTTTAGTCAATAACATGTCACATTTAAGCCTATTATCTGTCAAGAAGGAGGGGTAAAATCTAATTTTACCAGATCCAATTAACCAGCAATTAACCCTTGCATTGAGTTACTATATATTATTTGTTAACAATATTATGGTATTTATACCAATAATTTTGCGTGAAATGCAAAACCCATAGCAATGGGGGATTAATTTGCAACCTGAAATAAAATCAAGAGGATTGAGAGTAGGCTATTACATAATAAGGAGCCAAGGTGATTTTACTGGCAATCAACTTTCCAGCCCTACCCAGACTATATAAACTGGGAATATTATAATTTTTAGGTAATATAATGTAATTGCCCACTTCCCCAAGGGTCTACCTTTGCCATGTAAAACATTTAACAAATTAATACAAGCAAATATGAAAAATTCAAAAATCATCATCACCATTGCGCTTTTGGCACTTGGGGTATTTCCATCCTGCAAAAAGAATTATACCTGCACATGCACAACAGTGGTAGGGGCAGGATCGGTGGATATAAAGCATAGTATAGACAACACGACTTATGTGGATGCAAAGTCATCGTGCCAGAATTACCAGGACCAGGCTAATGCAGGCTTACCAGGTGGCACTACCTGCCATCTTTAGAAAATAGAATTCCCTTTTCACTTCGATTATATAAATAAAACTGCCGGAGACTTACCATCTCCGGCATAATCATTAGATGGCACGGAGTGTCCTTTGTTACTTAAATGTGTAAGAAATCCCAACTTCATTGGGCTTGGGTGCAATAAATGAATATCTGCCTCCATTGAAACGATTATAAATACCACCTACTATAGCTAAAAAGACACCGATAACTATAAAACCCATTGCGATTAGGCCAACCTGAGTCATAGTTCGAGAACGATCTGTAACAGGTCCATTTGTGTAATCATTTTTCTGGGTACCAGCATATAAGCTACCAACTACAAGTATACCCCCACCGCATACTATCATTGCCCTACCTGCCTGAGATGTAAGGCACTTAAAACTATAATTGCTATTGAGGCTATTTGTAGCATTATTAGCAAAGCCAGAACCATAGTATAGCTTCATCTTTTGAAGCTCATAATTTGCTTTTATATTTTCACTGCTGGTTTTGGTAGCAGCAGCACATGTATACTTTAAAGGTAGAGCTGCATAAAGACCCTGATTTAATACAATAAACAGAGTAATGGCGATAATAAGTGTTTTGTTCCACATAATTTATAGATTATTGTTTGAGAACAAAGATGCAAAAAATTATGTGACTTTTATTTATTAGATATTACTATAGGTGCAGAAAATTACTACTTAAAGGTGTAAGAAATACCCACTGCATTTGATTTTGGTGATACAAATGAATACCTGGAATTGCGGGAATTATTATATATACCCCCTATTATTGCTAATATGCCACCCCATATTAAACCCAAAAGCCCAACAAAGATACACATGCCGCCACCTAAAGAGTCCTTGTCACCTGATAAGGCAATTACAGCTCCCACCAAAAATAAGCCGCCACCGCCTATCATTAATCCCCTGCCAATTTTAGACGTAAGGCATTTCTCACCATATTCATTATGAAAATGAGTACTTGCGGGGCTAATAGGGCTGGCGGAGAAGTGCAACTGCATTTTCATCAAGTCATAATTTGCCTTAATACTTTCAATGCCGGATTCTGTGGCCGTGGCGGAATTTAGATACCTGATTGGTAATGCTGCATTTAATTTTGCACTTATAGTAATCATCAGGATAAGTGCAATGAAAATTGATTTGCTCCACATAAGATGATAGAATTGCTTGAGCTACAAAGTTAATTCAATAGCAGAATATAGCATTTGACAATTATCAAATATTAGCCAGCAATAAAAAATAAACTATAAGTAAACTATTGGTAGTATCCATAAATAATATGAATTGCTTTCACGTAATAAACTGACCAAGTATTTACTCAATTTTTTCACCTTCCTTTAAAACCTTAAAATTATTTTCACTTCCGAAATCGAACCCTTGGCTGGGTTCTTTGGCCACAGGGTAAATCTTATCCACGACTTCACCTGTAATTATTAATATTTTAACCCACCGGCCTAATTTGTTCCAAAAAACAGAACACAATTTTTTACTTGAAAGTATAGGAAATACCTACTTCATTGGGTTTGGGCGAGACTAGACCATATCTGCCTTTGCTGGATGCATTGTATATTCCACCTATGATAGCTAATGAACCACCAATAGCAACTAATGCCGAACCTATATACCCGGAAATAATTGCTACTATAAATGCATAGAAACTGCGAGCAGAAACATCTGATATATTCAAAAAGCAGATACCACCTATTACCAATATACTTCCCCCACCAATCAATAATCCCTTACCAATTTTTGATGTGAGACATTTCTTTTTATAATTGTTTTGAAATCTTCTATTTGAATAATTAGCAAAACCGGATGAGCTTGAAAGGTCCATCTTCATTAGCTCATAATTTTCTAATATTGTTTCGGCAGAGGTAGCCGCAGCGGATGAGGTATTCAAATACCTGATTGGTAAGGCCGCCCGTAGTTTGCCACCATTGGTTATCAATAGGATAAAGGCAATCAAAATTGTTTTGTTCCACATAAATCAAGTCTTTTTTATTTAAGCAGTAAAGGTGTCCTAATTTACGTAGGCATTAATTGATAATTATCAAATAATATAAATTTCAGCGATAACTTATTAGGCTATGGAATGTAATTACGTTTAAACAGAATATCCTGAAAATCTCTTTCTTCAAGTGGTTTTTCAAAGTAACCTGCTACATACTGATAACTATATGCTTTTATTTTATCCTTCATATCAACCGATGAACTGAGCATATATATCCTGATTAAATTAAGCAATTCGGTGGGGGAAAATACACCAAGTGCCTCAACTACATCCCAACCAGACAAACCCGGCATGTTGACGTCTAAAAAGAGGATGATTTTCTTCTTGTTATTTAAGCTATGGATGACTGCCTGCATCCCTTCGGCTGGATCAGTAAATGCCAGAACCTTATCAATTGGGTATATACCTGTAATGGTTTCGGCAGTCAACATATTACTTATATTATCGTCATCTATCAGAATGACTAAATGTTCATTACGACTCATATTTCTCAAAATTTTTGATGGTTAATTTAAAATTTGTACCAATACCTACCTTACTATCCACTTCTACTGTGCCTCCCATGGCAGTAACATGACTTTTAACAAGATAAAGACCCATTCCTTTTCCAGAGGAGGAGGTATTGAATCTTCGATAAAGACCGAAAATATTTTGTCTATGCTTCTCGGCATCGAAGCCTATTCCGTTATCGGAATATTCAATGGTAATTATTCTAGCAACTTGTGATACCCTGATATCTATTAATAAAGCTGCATCTGGTTTCCTGTATTTAAAACTATTGCTCAACAAATTATGGAGTATACTGTTTAAGTATACCTTCATTGAATAAATCTCAAGGTCGGGGGTAATATTAAGACTCAATTGAACATCTTCGTACTCAAAGTACATTTTAAGGTCGGCGACAATACTATTTATAATACACGAAACATCTACTTTCTCTACAATTGACTCCTCAACTCTCTTGATGTTGAGTATGTCATTCATATCTCTCAATATATCGTCTAGTTTGTTAACCGACTTACTTAGGTAATCGAGGTAAGAATTGAATTTTGAGGGGGCAATATCGCCTTGAAGTCTATTGGCCAGAACTAAGATATTGGTGACCTGAGCCCTGATATTATGGGAAACCATGAAGGAAAACTCTTCCAAGTTTTTGTTTTTGTAGGCTACCTGGGCTATTAACTCATCTTTGAGGCGTATATTTTCTTTATACCGGGTTGTATCAAATAAAAATCCAAGTAAAAGGTTTTCATCAGAAAACCCAGGTTTTATTGTTGTTTTGAAAATATCGAAATGGTATTGAACGTTGTACTTATTAACTAGTTCAATATCTTCGTTGACTATAAAAGTTTTATCGCACGAGAATAAAACATCATCCATTTTTTTAACCTCATTACCAGTGAGGGTGAATTTCTGAACTTCAAATTCATCCAATTTCTTATTGATTAAGGAGTCTTTATGTTCTCCTAATATTTCACAAAAAACGGCGTTGGCCCAAACCAAATTATTATTTGCATTTCTGATAAATATTCCCTGTGGAATAAGATCTAGTAGTTTAATCAATTCATTATCCGATCTTAAAATATCTTCTTTGTGGGTTACTTCTTTGTTTTTTTGCTCCGTGATATCTAAAATGCTACCTGTGCGAATGATTGAACCATCAGGTTGCAATTTAGGGTAGCTATTGGCCAAAACCCATTTTATTGAACCATCTGCCCGAATAATTCTAAAAGTCTGTACAATAGGACGCTGACTAATATTTGATTCCTGAATATTTTTCCAATACTCAACGTAATCATCCGGGTGAATAACAGACAATGCACGAAGCCCATCGGCATAGGCTTCTTCTGGTGTAATACCCCATATTTCTTCAGAACCATCATTGACAAATAAAAACTTTACTTCACCTGACTTTGTTATTCGATATTGGAAAATGCCACCCGGTATTGCCTTTACCAGTTCATTTAAATACTTTTTTTGCTCATCCTTAATTATTTCGACCTGCTTATCTAATTCAAATTTGGATTTTAGGGCATTAAGCATATCCTCGCCTTTTTGAATCTTAGTAAAGGATTTATTTTGAATATATGCCCAAAAAGCAAAGAATGATGCGGCTACAATAAACCTTATAGCATTTACCACTTTTGCTTTCCCCATATTGGCAAGCATGAAATTTGGATCTACTACAGAATGATAGTTGATATATATAAAGGCAACGATATTAAGTGCTGTAAGGAGGACTTTCTTAGTTAAAGCCATTTCTGTAATCAAAAACGGCACTGCTATCATTATTAACAAACTGTATTCGTTACCTGCCGTGTAACGTCCCAAAAATGGAAAAGTAAGTTTATAGGCTAGTAAAGATACAATACCAACAAATATGGAGAATTCATGCCAACCACGACGATTGAGAAAGTAGGCGTAAACCTGAAAACAAAGACAAAGGAAGGTAAACAGACATACAATAGAGTCATTCTGATAATAATAGTAAACCAACCAAACAAGATGAGTGAGTATACTGATGATATATGCAGCATTCAAAACAGAAAATACTACCTTATTGGTATAGCCATCTTCAAGTACAATGTTTAGTTCATTTTTCATTTGGCAACCAATGCTGAGTATAGGAATGATGAATATTATCGTGGAAGAATGGTCAGCATTTTTTTACAAACATACAATAGACCTATTTTAGAAATACCCCTATTGTTAGTAGTATATAATAAACATTTCAATTAATCTATTGAATAAACTTTAAACAAGCCAAACACTACCGGCTAAACAAAAAAGTAAATAAGCAAATTGATATTGCTGTATTTTTGCATCAATATTGAAATTACCTGTATGAAAAAAATTACCTGCCTTTTATTCGCCCTATTGCTTATTATGAATGTAAATGCACAAAAGCCAGATTGGAGCTGGTGCGTGGGGCCTACCTCTAATTTAGCCAGTTTTGACCCGGCCGGGGTAGCTACTGCACCAAATGGCAATGTGTATGTGGCCGGGAATATTTCGGGTAGTGGAAGTATAAAATTCGGCAATAATACTTTGAATACTTCGGGGGGCACAATAGTAATTGCGGCCTTTGATGCTACAAATACACTTCTTTGGGCCAGGCAATATGACAGTGCCGGTAACGGGTATATAAGGGGCATAGCGGTAGATACCGGTGGAAATATCTGCATAGCAGGTGATTTTTTTTCCCCTGTCTTACACCTGGGCACCATTAATATAAATATTGGGCTTACAGGTAGTGGTGTGCAGGATGTGTTTATTGCTAAACTCGACAATATGGGCAATCCTTTATGGGCTAAGAGCGGCTCGGTACAGGGCCAGGGTACTTCGATGGGCATATGCACTGATAGAAGTGGCAATATTGCGTTTACAGGTAATTATGCTGTAAGTATGACATTAGGAACTACTGTACTCAATGAAGTGGCAGGCACAGCAGGCTATAGTGTATTTACTGCAAAGTTTGATGGAAGTGGCACATTGTTGTGGGCCAAGACGGCAGGAGGGCATACTGATGCTGAATCGGCAGGTATTTCGGTGGATGGTGCAGGCAACTTTTTCGTGACCGGTAATTTTTGGCGTGATGTTACCTTTGGCACGGTGGCTATTAATACTGCCAATATTTATAATTCTGTATTTGTGGCTAAATACTCACCC
>CANGSR010000099.1 GCA_947456055.1 Chitinophagaceae bacterium | reverse complement strand
TTCCATCCACGCAAGCCTATCCACTTCCTGGGTATTACCATCCAGGGTGTTTTCCCAAAAAGGCAGAGGCAGGTTGCAGAAAAACTAGGCTCGGTAGTGGCTAAGGAGTTGATTCATTTTGATGAAATAGCCAAAATGCTCAAAGACCCTGAACAATTAACCAGCCTAAACCCTGTCATTGAGCAGCACCTGGATAATTTCCTACAGGTGAAACTAAAGGAGAAAATGCCCATGATAGCCATGTTTGTGGGTGATAGCACGATGCAAAAAATAAAGGAGGGCATGATGGAAGAGATTGCACTCCTGCTCCCCGAAATCATTAGCCGTTATACCGACTCCCTGAGCAAGAAAGTAGATATAGAAAAGATTGTAACCGAAAAAGTAGCCAGCTATTCATCCGACAAATTGGAGGAAATATTGTTGGCTGTAATGAAAAAGGAATTTTGGTTCCTTGAAGTTGTGGCTGCTGTATTAGGATTGCTGATAGGTCTTATCCAAATGGGCTTATCATTCCTTTAGAATAGGCTTATTCGCTTTCAATAGTACCCCAGGTAGTGCGCATTACCTTTTCATCAAATTCATTGGTTCTGGCTACATGTTGATTGGTTGTCAGGTCAATGACATCGTAAAAGAAAGGTATATAAACCTGGTAATTAGGCTCCTCTGCCACATATACTTTTACTTTTTCCCACTTTAGGAAATTGTTTTCACTACACAGGTCAAGAACCCTAATTGTATCAGTGGCCGTTTTAATAATTGTAATGGTGGCTGATGCCAAAGCACCACAAGGCTCCACTTTGCGCTCATGCTTTAGCACTACCCCACTCACGGTTTCCTTTAATGGATAAAAGATCCATTTACACTGATACGAATTGTGCATCAGTTTATACTTTTTCCTTTCATCGCAGGGTGCCTGGGCTAATGAACTATAAGCATTGAGCGATAGCAAAACTAAAAACAATAATCTGGTGGCAATTGACCTTGATACCATTTGGGAGCGATGATACTTTAAACTGTAATGATGCGTAAATTTAGGAATAAAAAGCACACAAGGCTCGACCAGACCAAATTAATTGTAACATCAAACCTCAAATAATAAAAAGCATACCCGATGAGATAATTTCATACTTAGACGTAAGAAGCTGAATAAAGATATTAAGCTAAATGGACTTGAATCGGCGATTCCCCCTTTGTGCACAGCCTTGTGCGTTTGGGAAGGGGGCATGGGGGATGTCCTATTTTATCAAGCCACCAATAAATGCTCAGCTGCCATTATCTCTGCATATGCCTGATCTATAAACAAGGTTGCATCCAGGCTTTTGGTATCATTATCAAAATTGAACATTGTTTCATAAATCCCGTTCACCAGAATAGATTTTACATCAAATTTATGGGGATGCAGCCACAGTGGAATTGAATCAACACCTTTAACAACAGTACAGGTAATGGTTTGCAAGTTTTCAGCCCGTTCTATTACATATTGCAGCTTAATAGTCACAGTAGTAACCTTATCACTCAATAAATACACAATAACTATTGTCTTTGCCATAAACTGCTTTCATGCAATGTAGCGAAATTAAAGGGCAATCAGGCAATAAAGATTAGGTTAAAATAATTAGGGGTGCCATCATTACGATAGCACCCCTTTATACAAATTGATTTTAACTACTTAATTATAGAAACCTGAAACACAGCATGTTCCTCTCCCGAAGTAATACTTACTAGGTATAATCCACCTGTGATATTCTCTCCTAAGATTAAATGCTCATTTATTTCACCCTTTGTTGCCTGCGCCGTTCCAGTATAAACTACCTGACCTAACACATTTACTATTTTGATGATCGCATTAGTATTAGCAGGGTCAGCCAATGTACCAGTAATAGTAAATTCACCATTATTGGGATTCGGCACCAGCTTGAAGATACCCTTAGTATTAATATTTCCCACATTATTTGGAGCCACATTAACCCTGATACCTGAACTCAATGCAGTAGCTGGCTCAGCACATGGGTCGCTACTTGTCACCGAGCAATTTACAGTTTGTCCGTTTATAAGTGCAGCAGTTATATATACCCTTGTTGTAGCACCTGGTACTATTACACCATCAATATACCACTGGTAAACAGGTGATGTACCGGCAAATGGAGCCGTAGCCGTAAATGTATCGGTCTGGCCACTGAGAATACTTGACTGTGATACACTGATTGATACCGTATTGGTAACATTTGGTTTCACTGTCACTACTACAGGGCTACTTACTGCACTATTGGTAGTTACACAAGGGTAGTTACTTGTCATAAATACCTTTACCACATCTGTAGTAGCAGGGGTATACAACACATATATTGGTCCTGTAGCAACATTAATGCCATTTAGGGTCCATAAATAGGTAGGTGCTGTACCACCAAATACTGGAACTGCCGTAAATGCAATATCATTACCCACACATACAATACCACCAGGGTTTGTTGAGATACTAACTGCTGGTGTTACTAATGGGCTGATGGTCATAACCATACTATTGGTTGCAGTATCAGGGAAGGCACATACATCATTGCTGGTCATAGTCACCTTAACCACATCGCCATTAGCTGGTGAATAAGCATAAGAACTACCTACACCTACAGGGAAACCATTTTTATACCACAAATAGGTTGGTGCTGTGCCACCAAAAGTTGGTGTTGCATTAAATGTAACCATAGAAGAAACTACACACAATACATTACCAGGGGTAGCAGATATAGCCACCATAGGGGTTACAATATGAGAAGCATTGACAGTAACGAAGATATAATTGGATAATGATGTACAACCGGAACCATTGGAAATAACTACATTATAATTTCCTGTAGCTGTAGTTACCAATAATGATGGTGTGGTAGCTCCTGCAATATTTACACCTCCTAATTGCCATTGATAAGTATACCCTACTCCGGTTGATGCACTTAATAATACACTACCACCTGTACAGAATGTTGTAGGTCCTGATGGGGTAATGGTTGAGGTAAATGAATTAGTAACCGACATTACTGCAGTTGCACTATTATTACATCCAAACGAATTAGTAACAGTGTAGCTTATTGTAGAGGTACCAACAGAAATACCTGTGGCAACACCGGATGCACTAATTGTAGCAATAGTTGGTGTGCTACTGCTCCATGTACCTAGTGGTGTAACATCCGTTAAAGTAGTACTTCCACCCAGGCAAAGATTGAATAAACCTGAAATAGAACTTACTGATGGTAAAGCTTCTACACTAATAGTTTTGGTAGATAATGCCGGACCACAAGATGTAGTAACATTATAACTTATCGTAACAATACCAGTGGTAACACCTGTCACAATACCAGTACCCCCGGTTATTGTAGCCACTGCCGGATTACTGCTCGACCATGCACCACCTATACTTGCATTAGTATAAGTAGCAGTTTGTCCAACACATGCATTTGCAGGGCCTGTTATTGGTGACGCAGTAGCTGAAATAATAGATATAACTGTAGTACTGAAGCAACCACTAGGCATAATATATGATATCGTTGAGGTACCCATTGTCATACCTGTTACCAACCCGCTTGCGACATTAATAGTAGCTACCGCAGTATTACTGCTTGACCATGTTCCTCCCGATGTTGCATCATTCATAAATGAAGTACCACTTAAGCAAATTGCGAGCGTACCAGTAATTGGTGACGGGCCTGCATTAACCGTAATGGTTGCCGTAGAGTAACATCCTACTCCTAAAGTATAGGTAGCGGTTGCTGTTCCGGCAGCTATACCAGAAGTAACACCAGTAGCACCTGCAACTGTAAATATTGTAGCATCGCTACTAGTCCAAACACCACCTGCTACTGAATTGGTAAGAGTTGTGGAAGCACCTGTACAAATGGATGTCCCCCCACCAATAGCACCTGGCAGGGCATTGATGGTAACAACTGTTATCGCATAACAGCCACCTGCAACTATATAACTGATTGTGGCAGTGCCTGCAGAATTACCTGTAACTAAACCTGTACCAGTTACAACAGAAGCGATGGCTGGGTTACTGCTCGACCATGTTCCACTACCAGTCGCATCGCTTAAAGTAGAAGTATATCCTACACACATTACAGTGGTACCTGTAATAGGTGCTGGGCTGCTATTTACGGTTACTACTGTAGAAGTATTACAACCACCTGCCAATGTATAGACAATTGTAGATGTACCTGCTGTAATACCAGAAACCACACCCGAAGAAGCACCAATAGTAGCCACTGCTCCAGTACCACTTGTCCATACTCCACCACCAGTTGCATTACTTAGGGTACTTGTAGTTCCAGTACATAAACTAGTTGTTCCGGTTATAGGACCTGGTGCTGAATTCACAGTTATTACTGTTCCTACGCTACAACCTGTGCCCAATAAATAACTAATAGCTGATGTACCTGCCGATAATCCGGTTACTAAACCAGTTGTAGCTACAATAGTGGCAACTGTAGTGTTGCTGCTTGACCATGTACCACCTCCTGGCAAAGAGCTTAGTGTTGTGCTACTACCTGTACATATACCAGTGGTACCTGTTATGGCTGATGGACCTGCGAAAACACTGAATATTGCGGTGGATACACAAGTCCCGCCTAATGAATAAGAAATTGTTGTAGTGCCTGTTGCCAGGCCGGAAACTAAACCTGTGGTTGAATTTATTGAAGCCACCCCTGTTATCACACTGGTCCATGTACCACCTGGTGTAGCATCAGATAAGGTTGTGGTATTACCCGTACATAAACTTAATGAACCTACAATGGGCCCGGGAGCATTATTAACTGAAACCACCAGGGTGGTATAACAGCCTGTTGGCAGAATATAGGATACCGTTGTTGTACCAGCTGTTAATCCGTTTAGAGTACCAGATGCTGCGCCAATAGTCGCCACTGTAGTATTTGAACTAGACCATGTACCTGTTCCGGTAACATCTGTATAAGTTACAGTACCTCCGGTACATAATGAAGCTGGCCCTGTTATACTTGCAGGCAAAGGGTTTATAGTCACAATCTTGGTTGCATAACAACCGTAGGGTATAATATAACTAATAATTGATGTCCCTGCTGCTACACCTGTGAGAACTCCGGTTCCTGAACCTATAGTGGCAACAGCAGTATTGGTTGAAGACCAAGTACCACCTACGGTATCATCAATCAAAGTAGTAGTTGCACCTGCGCATATGGCAAATGTACCAGTGATAGCTGCGGGTGGGGAACACAATTTCACGTGAGCCCACCAGGTATCCCAGGTATTTACTGCCGAGGCACTTGCTTCCTGTATTGTATAGAAATCTGTCATATTCACCGGATCAATAGCACAGGCAGAGTAATCGCCCCACCTGTCTTTTGGTCCGCCAAAGTTTTTAAAATAAGTATTCTGGCCATGCCTGTAGATATAGTCAGGCCTAATTTGGTTCAATGGATCAGTATGCATCCTTAAGGCATAAGCTGCACTTGGATGAATAGCAGTAGAAAAACGTGAGAAACCTATTAAGGCATCGTCACTGGAATTTACCGCCAATGTAGGGAATGCATAATAGTTGACATTTGTAGCATCATCTATCATACCTATCTGCACTGGTGTACCTGTTGTATCTATTTCCCACCATTGTATCGATGAGCGGGTTGCATTTGTTGCACCACCACCCCATGGCAACCATATAGTATGGGCAAACCATAAATGCCCATTAATATAAGTTACCTGGTCTACACGGTCATCATTAGTTTGAATCTTGTTGGCCGTTCCTAATTGAGGGGCAAAGTCAGCACCAGATGTACCAGAAACTGCATTTGATCCATTTTGCCAATTGATGCCTGATGAAGTTGGGAAAGCTACCGAAGTAAGCGTTTCAGAGCCTACCGCACCTGTAATCTTCCATAATTCCATCTGGCCACCACCTGTGGCAGTACCATCCCAGCTCTCAACCATAAACATACTACCTAAAGTTGGGTGGTAGGTTAGTGCAGGGCATAGGGTAAAAGAAGTAGTGCGTACAAAACTAGTATAGGTAGCACCTACGCCCGAAATAAGATTTGCCTTGTTGAACACATAGATTTTAGCACCATTATATGCACCTCCCGTATTAGCAAATAAGTTACCCGTGATAGTCAACCATTTTTGGTTATAGCCAACATTGGGGAAATCCAGCCAATTGACACCAGAGGCATCAGCAGTAACCCGGTATGTCCACCATGCACCAGTTGGGTTACTTGTTTTTGAAACTGCGATAAGTATAGAAGAAGCTGATGTTTGTGCGCCACTTACGGTTACCACAAACCACCTGTTTGTATAAGGGTCATAATGTACCCTGGGATCAAAAGTACCGCTTGATACCACTGATGACCAGAATGCATTTAGAGAAACCTGAGAAACGGCACCACCGGCACGTGTTTGTATTTTCACGTTGGTATTTACGGTTGTCATGCAATAGTTTGAGTCTACTGCACCATGGGTATCAGGGGGAATTGCAGTTCCAGGGTCATTTACCGCATCAAAAGAATCAGTTGGGGCAGGTGAAACCGGCAAAAGGGCCGACCAGGATGTACCCCTGGCGGCGGTAGTCCTCATTGTTTTAATCAATGAAGTATCAGTACAGGCAGGATGATTGGGTCGGTGGTCATTATCCTCATCATTATCAATTTCCCTGCGCCTGGGCCTATCTGGGTGTAAACTATAATATCTGGCTAATTCAGTAAAATTGAACTCGCTTTTAGCAGCCTCCCTACCGGTACTCCTTGACTGGGCAAATAGGTTACCTAAAGAAAATAAAAGAGCAAAAACCAGAAAAAATAACGTTTTTTTCATCCTTAAAATTTTGTAACCCCAAAGATAAAATAAAAATCCTATAGCTGTGCAAGCGTTGGAACACCAATTATACACTTTACTAACATTTAGCCAAATACTTCGTTTTTGGTGATGTCATAATTTCCTCATTTTTCACTCTAATATTATAGCCAAATGGTTTACTGATGGCTTCTTTCTGATTCGAAGACACTGACAACATCCCTGATTATGGTTATTACCTAACAATAAAGCCTATTCGAAACTTACTTCTATAATTTCAATACGTGCCTGACACACAAAAAAGCCAATCCCTTTGTAGGATTGGCCCAATAAAATGAATGAATAAAAGCTTAGTAAACTGCTACCCTGCCATACCCAATCCTGTCACCGGACTCAGAATAGAGCTGATAGAAATAAATACCTGGAAGGTAGGTTTGGCTTACGTCCTTGCCATTAGGAGTGAAACTATCAACCCTTTGACCGCTAATATTAAATATATCTAACCGGGAACCTGTAGCCAGATCAGAAGTTTCGAATACAATTTGCCCATTCCCAGCGTTGCTCACTTTTAAATTATTACCCTGAAACAAATTCCCTATTCCTGTAGTACCCAAATGCAGGGTATCAGTCTGGGTTTCAGTAAAGCAATTGGTAGATATGGTATGGGTAACTACAAAATCTGTGGCAGATGCATAATGGTGCATAGGGTTAGTAGCTGTATCAGTGCCGCCATCACCAAATTGCCAGTAAGAACTACCATGATATGGAGATGTGCTGGTATAAGTGGTGGTTAGTCCAGTAGTAGATGTGCCGAAGCCCGCTGATGGATAATGGCCATATTGCTGCCATTGGTACAAACTATCCATCACTACTTTATCTGAAACCCTTTGCAATGTTTGGGCTACAGTTGTGCTAAGGCCATCGGTATAAGTGCAGTGGAGTGTAGGTTTATGGAATATTGAAGAGTATAGTACACAAGTTTCCAAATAGGAACCTGGAATTATGGGATGCGAACTATCTGGCGAGAATAGCCAAATACTGGAAAAACTATCCATTACAACATTAAAAGCTGAACCAACAGGTGCAACAATTGCATGATTATCATGTGTCATTTGCAGGTAGCTCTCCCTAAGCCTCATTTGCATGCCTGCATAGGTGCAAATAACCGGGTAGAAACCGCAATTCGAAGGGTCTCCATTGGCATGCCCCCAAGTCATCAGGAACATTGTTTGTGTGCATGAATCATTAGCATGAATCATACTATCCAATATATGGGCATACGGATAAACTTCGGTATCTACCTCGGCTGGTGGGAAAGAGGGCAACTGGCTTTGCTCCTGGAGAACAACCACATCCCATTGCCGACTGAAAATTTTGCTGATTGTAGTAGCATTAGTGCAATGAGCCGAAAAGGTATAACCCCCGGGGTCAGACTCATCATATACAAGGGTATCACCAAGGCTGGTGGCCATTGATTGCAACATGAGTGGCATATTATTGGTATAGGTATAGCTATTGCCTATAAACAATACTTTACGGGTGGTGGCGAAGACTGAAGACGAAATTAGCAGGCAGATTAGAGCAAAAATGCGGAACGATGGAATCATTAGTAAATTTTGAAACCACAAAATTAAATCATCTTGGCTATCTAACACACATTTAGAAAATCGACTTCCAAAAAGTGATTAATTTCAAGTTAGTAGACCTGTTTATCGCCTCAATATTATCCTAAAAGTGGTACCCTTTCCCACTTCTGAGCTTTTTACGAATATGGACCCATGGTGGTATTTCTCCACAATCCTGCGGGATAGTGACAGCCCTAGGCCCCAGCCACGTTTCTTGGTAGTAAAACCGGGAGTGAATACTTTCTTCACCTGGTGGTTGGGAATACCCTTGCCACTATCCTGCACATCTATCAATACCTGCTGGGGTGTATTAATCACATTAATGTCAATTTTACCTTCACCACCCATTGCATCCAGTGCATTGCGCATGAGGTTTTCCATCACCCAGTCGAATAATGGCCCGCTGATATTTACAGGTATATCGTCTTCCTTATGCTGCAAAGTGATGGCCACTTTTTTAGGTGCCCGCTTTTGCATGTAATCTACTATACCCTCAAGCCGTTTAACCAGATTTTCCTCTTCAAGCTGTGGGGCACTACCCACCTTGCTAAACCTATCGGCCACCAGCTTCAGTCGGTCGAGGTCTTTCTGCATTTCTATAACAGCCTCATTATTTTCATCATTGTCCCTTAGCAATTCCAACCAGGCCTCAATACTACTTAAAGGCGTACCCAATTGATGGGCTGTTTCTTTCGACAGTCCCACCCATACCTGGTTTTGTAAGCTACGATGGGCGGTATTGAGGGCAATTAATATTACTATAAGGAATAGAAAAATGATGGTCAACTGTACATAGGGGAAATACCGTAGCTGAATGAGGAGGTAAGATTCACCATAATAAATATAGTTTTTACCGGTACCATAATCTGCAACTATAGGCGCATGCATTTTTTTAAATAAAGCCAACTTCTCACTTAGCACCTGGTCGGGATTCTGGGCATGCTCATTGTCAATATTATTATCGCTGATGATGTGGTTATTCTCGTCGGTAATAATCAATGGGATGGTTGTATTCTCTGCAATAATATTGCTTGCAAAAGATTCCTGTGCATTGGAATTGGAGGGCATACTCAAAATTTTGAGTGCCCGGCCCAGTTCTTCCACCTTCTTTTTCTCCTCAACTGCCAGTTTCCCGGCAAGCTGACTGGTATAATAAAGCGAGGCCCCCACTATAAAAAGGGCTATAAAAGCAAGATATGTTTTCCAATTAAGGTACTGCCGCATAAATATTAACCCGTAAACGAAGGAATGGTAAAATTATTATGATTTTGAGGGAATAACTATTATTTTTGCCGCAGTAATTAATTTTCTTCATGGACACCCAACATAACAACCAGGACGTAGAACTGGACAACCCGCACGATATTGAGTATAGTAAACCAATCAAATCGCGCTTTTTATTTTTATTGAGCTTCTTTGGCTTTTTCATATTTGCCTGGTCGGGTTGTTACAACCTTTGGGAGCACAAATACCAGAAGAGCAATGATGTAGCTGTTCCTGGTAATACCCTTTACGAACCAACCTATAAATAATAAGGCCCAAGCCCCGCTATGATAGAGTGCCGTAAGGATACTGCCGTTGTAATATTAAGCTACAATGGTGCTAAATGGCATGACCTTTTTTTGCCACAAATTGTAGCGGATGCCCATACAGGTTATGAGGTAATAGTGGTTGATAATGCATCAACCGATGATACCTTGCAACATGTAACGGCTAATTTTCCGGAGGTGCAGACACTGCATATAGAGCTCAACCGGGGTTTTGCCAATGGCTATTATGAAGCTTTAAAGCGGATTAAAGCCAAATATTATGTGTTGTTGAGTGCCGATTTCGAGGTCACTGAAGGGTGGTTCCCACCTTTGCATGAGGCCATGGAAAAAGATGAAAACCTGGCAGCCTGCCAACCTAAAATCCGATATTGGAAAAACCGCGAATTCTTTGAATATGCCGGTGCCGGTGGTGGATTTATGGACAAATGGGGTTACATGTTTTGCCGTGGGCGAATCTTCTTTGACATTGAAAAAGATGAAGGCCAGTACAATGATAATATTGAAGTTTTCTGGGCTTCAGGTGGTTGCTTTGTAGTTCGTGCAGACCTTTACCATAAGGTTGGCGGACTAGACAAAGACCTCTATGCGCACATGGAGGAAATAGACCTCTGTTGGCGGCTAAAAAATGCAGGTTATAAAATCGGCTATTTAGGCTCATCTTTGGTTTACCATGTAGGTGGTAGTGTAATTAGTTATGGTAGCCCGCAAAAACTTTATTACAACTTCCGCAATAATCTTATACTTCTTATAAAGAACGAAAAGGCATCCCGACTTTTATGGCTATTTCCATTCAGGTTATTGTTAGACGGGGTTGCTGGTATAAGGCTAATGTTTACAGGTGAATTTAAACAGACTTTTACCATCATCAAGGCCCATATGCATTTTTACCGTGACCTTAGCCTATGGCTTAACGGCCGCCGTGAAAACAAAAAGCTCATTGTGAAACGAAATGAAGCAGGAATCTACCCACGTAGTATTGTATGGGATTATTTCCTGCTCCGCCGCAAAGTATTTACCAGCCTGGGCTGGAAAGCACCAAAATTATAATTACTGGTGAGGTGTAATTACATCACTACCCATTTGCTTCCTGCCATTCATCCTTTTTATTAGCTTGTATATTATTACACAGACGGCAGTAAAAATAAGTAATGGCCAGATATTGAATAGCACGACAACAAAGGCTGTAATGGCATCCCAACCATTTCTAAGGCCATTTTTCAACTGCCCACCAAAAGACACCTGTAGAAAGTACTCAGGGTTTACAACTACCTGGGTGAAGACCTTTTCTGGTTGTACTAAATAGATGGTAACTGTGGCATACATTACATTATCCATCAGTTTCAGGTTTTCTATTTCATGATCCACCTTTTCATCATCCTTATTATCTGCGTATTGCTGGATATTGAGCGCATCTTTACTTTTACTTGCATTAATCCTATGCAAATTTGCTAATGACCTTTCAGCATTCTCTTGTTTCAATTTATGGGCAAGATATCCATATGTAACATCATTTTGAGCCAGCACCCTTGAATCAATAAATAATACCATCCCCGGAATAGCATGAATAACAGAATCAAGGTGTTGGAAAGGCACCCTAAGCACCAGATTAGCACTTGATGTAAATACCCTTATCTGGCGCAAAGAATCGGGTTTATAATTCATTGTCCTGGTTTCGGGATAGTTGTTTTGCAGATTACTTTCCTGCACTACCCCACCCAATGCCTTCACCATAGCCTCCAGTTTGTTTGAAGTTTCAAACACATCATTCACTTTGCACTTAAAATCTGCCGTACGGGTAATTTTGCGTTGTGGGGAATTTAATGGAGTTGAATTACTATATGCACTACTTGTTGCATTTGTTGTAGCAAGGCCTGTAGTTATAGAGTCGGTGGCTATGTTAGCACCACCTGTTTGTTCATTTTCATCTTCCCTATCAGCGCTTGCAGGTGCTGGTGCCGCAGCCGGCGAGGCATCAATAATTTTGGCAATGGACCTATTTTCATTCCTGTTGGAATTGCCGCAGGCTATCGTAAACAGAAGGGGCAGAAGCCATAATAATTTCTTTGAGCGCATAGTTTTTAGATTTGGTTGTACTATTAATACCACCAAACAAATTAGGTAAATCCTAAACTGCGTTAAATAATTGATAAAGAAAAATACTATTCTATGATGCCCATCTGCCTCATTAAAATAGTGGCATTATTGGATGTAGAGCCACCCCTTTTCAACTTAAAATCAAAAGAAAGGCCACCTGTCTCCACTTTGCTCTCGAAATAATAATTATTTATTTTGCCTGGGTGGGAGGGTTCCATATCACATAATCCGGTATCATGGGTAGCCACAATACCCATTGAATGGTATTTGAGCAAGGTTTCTACAATGGAACGGGTGCCCTGTTGCTTATCGGTTGAGTTGGTGCCACGTAGTGGTTCATCTAAAAGAATGAGATATGGAGAGGTGGCCGATTTTACGTTATCCATTATCATCTTAATCCTGTTCAGTTCAGCACGGAAATAAGAAATATCATCCTGCACCGAATCGGTAATCCTCATTGAGGTAAACAGCTGGAAAATGGGCAGTGAAATTTCCCCGGCAGGCAATGGCAGCCCGAGATTAGCCAAAACGATACTAACACCTATAGTACGGATAAAAGTACTCTTACCAGTCATATTGGCACCGGTAAGCAGGTAGAACTGTTCGTTTTTACCCATACTCACATCATTACCTACAGCAGTTTTTTGATTCAATAATGGATGCCTGAGGTTGGTAGCCCTCATTTCGGTGCCAGGAGCGGTAATTTCAGGGTATTTAAACTGGGGATTATTGAAGGCATAAACAGCATTGCTGATGTACACATCCATTTCAATCATATTATCCATTGCACTAAGTAGTGCCTGCTTATTATCTTTGCGCCAACCCTCTAATTGCAACAAACAGTAAAAATCGAAAATAAAAAAGGTGTTCATTATGGGCCCGGTTAAGCCATTGCTGCGGTTTTCGAATAAATGAGCCAACTTTTTAAATTTATTGATACTCTCCAGATTCTTTGCTGCATCTGCAGCACTCTTTTTGAGCCATTCATCTTTAAATTCTGTACTTGCAACCTGCATCAGTAAACTTGTGTACTTATCTATAAGTGTAGCACAATTGCCCATCTGGGCGATGGAGGTCTTTACTTTTTTGGAGAAAGTACCCATCAACAACCAGTTAATGAGGACTACGTAAATAAGCCATGGGCACATACCACCAATGTAAAACGACCATATAATGCCAATAATTGACAATGCAGGCATTAATACCGATGTAATTTTCACCAACAAATTGTTGATAAACAAATCTTCGGCTCCAAGCCATTTTGTGATGCGCTCCTGGTCTTTAGGTCCTTCTTTTACAATCAGGCCAGCCACCCTGAAGTTGAGGAGAAAATCGGGCATAGATGCTAATTCCTTGATAATTTGTTGCCTTTGGGTGATGATACTTATTTCAAGAGACAACGATGATAATCTGTTTGCTAATAAGGATGCGCCGCCAATAGTAACCGTTCTTGCCAAAGATTGGTAAACCGAGCCTATACCAAAAATATCAAGGTCGTAGGTATATGGGTGC
>CANGSR010000098.1 GCA_947456055.1 Chitinophagaceae bacterium | reverse complement strand
GCCACAAATGGTATTGATGGTTTGTGCTTTACCAGAATTGATGGATGAACCAGCAATTAGCAATAAAGCCATTACAGTTTTTAAGTTTAGTTTCATCATGAACGAAAATTTATAAATTTCTAATTAACAATTAGCACTCAAATCTTGAGGATAAGAGCACATGTGGACAATGAAAAAGAATAATTTGTTAAAGATAAAAAGAGTTAGGTAACCACCAAATTAGTTGAGGACTTCTTTTTGGTTGTTAACCAATAATTAAGGATGTTTATTTAATAAGGTGATTGCATTAGTTAATTGACTATTTGTTAAACGTCAATTTCCTTCTAATGATATTTGGGCCTTGGGACAACTATTGGCTATTTTAAGATGGTAATGATGACATTTTCAGTCCATTCACCTTACAATACTCTAGTACCTGAGGGAGTGCATACTTCATTCGTTCAAAGGATTTTTCACTATCGTGAAAAATAATGATGGAACCAGGCTTTAGGTTTTGCAAAACATTCTCAGCACATTGTTGGGGCGTGATTTTATTATCAAAATCACCGCTTAGTATATCCCACATGCATATTTTAATTTCTGGATAATTATGCTTTAACTTCCTTAGCTGGGATAATTTTATTCTGCCATACGGAGGACGGAACAGATTGGATTTGATGAATTTAGAAGCCTTATCTATATTGTTTATGTAAACATGATTGGGAGTTTTCCAGCCGTTCAGATGGTTATAAGTATGATTGCCAGTATTATTCCCTTTATCTAAAATCTGCTGGTAAACCTCTGGATATTTTGAGACGTTTTCGCCCACGCAAAAGAAGGTAGCATGAGCATCGTAATGCTCAAGTTGTTCTATTGCAAACTTTGTTGCTAAGGGGTGGGGGCCATCATCGAATGTGATGTAAACGGTATTATGGTTTTCATTTTTAATATCCCAAATGAGTTCATTTGGTAACAGTCTTTTAAGCCAGTGAGGCGTTTTAACCCAATATGCGCCCATCTCGATGTTGTAGGGTTAATTCAATAAAAATAGGAGCTTCTTATATTTTGGTAATCATATTTGCTTGTATCCATCCATTCCTACCATCAGGTAATACTACTTCAATCCATGCCCCTTTTTCACTGCCTAATTTCACAGTTGTTCCCTCAGGAATCAGGTTTAAAGGTTTGCCTTTTAGTTCAGTGTTCATCAGTGGCACATCGTTTTGCATTACCACAGCTGAGTTTTGCTCATTTGCATTGCTAGATGAAAAATAGGATAGTGCTAATAATACAAGGCAGGTGAAAATTACAAATCCTGGTAATTGAATCATCTGTAATTTCTCAGGCGCTTTTCTGAATAATTTCAGAATGTAAAGAAATATTACAAAGAAAAAAACAGCTAATGCTGCTACTGCATAATTATTGGCATAGTCTGGTCTGGTGATTTTGTGCCACCATTTAATGAAGAAGATATCATTAACAGGAATGATGTGGTTATTGATCCTGCTCTGCGTTAAGGCTAGGTTTTCACGAGCATCGCTAAAGTCTGGCTTAATTTTTAATGCTCTTTCGAAATTGAGTACGGCAGGGGCTATCTTGTTCAGCCGATAATAGGTATTGCCTAAATTATAATAAACATCTGCACTATTAGGTTTTTGAGCAGCAATAAGTTCGAAATACCAGGCAGCACTATCGTATTGCTTCTGCTGGTAGTAGTCATTTCCTTTTTGCCAATATAAATTGTTATCTCCCGCCGCATAACCGGGTAATACAAATGAAAATAGAATAAAGGTTAAGATAAATATATTTCTCATGCTTTAAATACTTCTTCAAGATCACTAATTACTTTTATTGCGTCTTCATAGGTTTGGGCCATTTTTTTAGAGCCTCCGGATGCATACAAGGAAGTTTCGCACTCCCAAATTACATTTTCCAGCCTGGTTTGTGTTGCATCTGGTACTTTTCTGCTATTCATTGCTTCCCTAGCTGTATCTCTGGAGAGCGAAGATAATGGAATGCTCAATTTGTCGCTAAGGTAAAGCCAAATTGCTTTGGAAATTTCTTCATAAAATGGCACTTTACTATCCTGCTGTAGTAGTTTTTTGGCGGTTGCCAATCTTTGTAGGGCTATTTTATTGGCTCGTTTGCTTCTCAGCTTCACTGTGTCTTTCGATTGTTCATCGGTTCTGCGTTTCCAAACCAACAGGAATAGGAAGCCTAATAAAGGGAATACATACATAGACCAATAAGAACCAGTAAACAGCATGGGTTTAGCCTTGAATGTCAGGTTCCCAAGTGGCGATTTCTTATTGTCATGAAGGTCTTTAATAGCCAGCTTATTATTTCCGGCCTGTGTGGGTTTATAATTTTTACCAGGCTTTACGTGCAGTTTGTAAGCTGGTGTTTTATGGGTTACATATGCACCAGACTGTGGGTTATAATAAGTAAATGAAACTGCAGGAATATCATAATCTCCTGGCGTATGCGGGGTAATTACATAACTGATAGTTTTTGTTCCGCTAATTGTGGTGCTACGGCCTGTTACCGTATCGCTTATTTGAGGGTCATAGGTATTCAACCCATTTGGTAGGTCTAGTTTAGGTGCCTGAATGAGTTTTAGATTTCCGCTACCATTTATTTTTAGGGTAAGGGTGGCCATATCATCAGTGGTCAGCTCCTGTTTGTCCAATTTACTTTCAATATCAAACTTGCCTACTGCGCCCCCATAATCATTTGGTTTGTCCTTATCTGGTAATTGAGTAACGGTTATTTTTACTGGCGAGCTTTTTAAATGCACCTCCACATCCTTATATGCCATTGTATTATAGAAGGCATTATTGAAGAAAGGGTCATTCATCATCAATGTACCTCCACCAAATACGTCAGCCATCCTCCGTTTTACTTGCTGCACAATCCTTGCCACACCTTTGGCCTCTGCAGGGTCAAGTTCCAACGTGCCAGCTTCCTGAGGGAATAAAGCAGATTTCTTGAGGAGGAATACCTGATATTTTTTACCATCTACTACTTCTTCTTCAGGTTTGGCTTGCTTAGGTATATCAAAATCCTGAGTCCAGAAACCATTTAGCGTTGGTAGCTTAGATATAGACATCTGCATTGGCAGCCTTGAATATAGCTTATAGCTGGTAGTGATTTGCTCTCCGACATTTACCTTGCTCTTGTCTACCACTACCTTTATGAAAAGATCTTTCTTAATTTCTTCATCATTTATTTTGGCATCTTCCTGCTGAGGTTGTTGAGGCTGGCCAGGTTGGGGGCGAGCACCACCACCGCCCCTTTGTTGCTGCATTTGCTGTTGCATTTGTTGCTGCATCTGGGCTTGGGCCTGCTGCATTCTTTGCATCATTGCAAATAGGTCATCATCCTGGTCGTATGGACTACGGCCTTGAGGTCTTCTTTGCTGTTGCATCAGGCTACCTGGCACAACCTGTATAGTGACTGCGTTTGATTGGTAAGTATGACCTGCGGCATCTCTGGCGGTAACAGGAGGAATGGTAAGGGTTCCTTCATGCCTGGGTTGCATTACATAGGTGAGTACAATGCTGGTAGATTGTACCATTTGGTTACCATTGATGGTAGTATTGGAACTTTGAGATTGAAAGGGCCCCTGTACAATTGCAAAATCACTTGTAGATGGGGTTGACATGTTTTGCAAATTCTGTGCATCCTTCACAACAAACTGCACCTGCACCTGGTCTTTTACACCAATTTTATTAGCGCTTGCGGTGGCAGTAAATACAACATTTTGTGCACTAGCATGGCAACAGACCCCTATTATACTCAGGACTAATATGTTACTACGCCACATATCTTGAATGTGTTTCATTTTTAGGTAGCACAAAAATAGCCCCAAAGACGGTATGGCTGAACGTGAGGGGGTTAAAGCTACGTTAAAAAACTTTAATTTATAGGGGCTTGTAAAAGCCGTTTTAAAGTCTATAGGTCGCCCAGTTGTGGTCTTAAAATTATGGTTTCAACATTGGCTCCTGCTGATAATTGGCTGGCACTCCATACCATGGCTGCAATATCGCTGGCTTCCATTATCCTGTCAGGCGATACGCCACTGCCTTCCCACGATGGGGTATAGGTGGCTCCAGGGCAAACAGCTGTAACTTTAATGCCTTTATCTTTTAGTTCTTCCCTAAGATTTTCAGAAAATCCCATAAGAGCATATTTCGAAATACTATAGGCACCTCCATTAGGGTAAGCCCTAAGACTAGCAATGGAACACATATTGAAGATATGGCCGCTATGCTGGGTTAATAGGGTGGGTAATATTGCCCTTGTGAGGTTATATGCACTGTAAAGATTGGTTTCAATCATTTTGGTTAAGAGTCCATCGGGTTCATTCGCTATTAATCCAGGCAGGTAGGTGCCAGTATTGTTGACGAGAATGTCAATATTATCAAATACGCCCAAACATTTTTCAGCAAATGTTTTAACTTCTTCAGGTTTACTCAGATCAGCAACAAAACCAAAGATTTGAGCTTTGGGATAAATGCTTTTCCACTTTGCTGTTAAATCTTCAACTTTCTCCTCATTACGGGCGCAAAATGCAATTGATAACCCTTCTTTTAAAAATCGCTCAGCTATGGCTTTACCAATTCCCTGGGTGGCTCCAGTAATGATTGCGTTTTGCATATGATGTGTTTTGTTAAAGCTTAATGATTATTCTACAAAGATACTACAGAGCAAACCTCTTCCTTAATTGCAATGCTAGAGGTTTTGGGATATTTTTAAGTTTTATTGATGTGGTTGTTCCTTAATTTCGGTTAACAATCTTAATATATGCAACCCTTCAAAGATAATTTCTCCAAACAATCTGATATCTACCTGAAATACAGACCTTTATATCCCACACCATTATATGCATATCTGGCTTCCTTAGTGGTCAACCATGAACTTGTATGGGATTGTGGTACAGGGAATGGGCAAGCGGCAATAGGATTGGCTGATTTTTTCAATCAGGTTTATGCCACAGACCCAAGTGAGCAACAAATAGGCAATTGCATAAGGCATGATAGGGTAGTCTACAATATTGAAAAGGCAGAAAAAACTAGACTTGAATCTAATACCATCGACCTAGTTACAGTGGCCAATGCACTGCATTGGTTCGATTTAGATGGTTTTTTCAAAGAGGCATTCCGTGTGCTTAAACCCAATGGTGTAATTGCTGTGTGGGCTTATGGAAACCCATCTGTATCACCAGATATTGATAGTATAGTGCAACATTATCACGATGTGGTACTCAGTGATTATTGGTTACCTGAAAACAGATTGGTTGAGAAGGGGTATTCTACAATTGCATTTCCTTTTGAGCTCTTGGAAACTCCTGCTTTTCAATGCGAAAGGAATATGAATAGGGACGATTTTATTGGCTTGCTGAATACTTGGTCAGCCACCCAGCGGTATATTAATATAAACAAGCATAATCCTACCGACCTGGTAGATGAGGAGTTTAGGAAATATTGGCCTGATGCCAATGAAGAAAAGGAAATTGTTTGGAAACTGGTATTGAAAGTTGGCAGGGTTAATAATGTTTAACCCTGCCAATTACTTTATTTACTTAGTTGTTCTTTTAGGTAGCTATCAATATTCCCAAATAAAAACTCAGGGTATTCATTGCTGAATTTCATTTTTACAAACCCGCCAAGTAATGGTCTTGCTGCAGGTTGCTTTAAATCTGCGGTACTAACTGGTATCATGTCGTATTGTGCATCAGGGAAATAGCTTAGGACCCTCAATGCAAGTTCCACTCGGTTCATGTAATCAGTACCACCTATGTTGTAAACCCCATTCTTTCCATCTCTTAAAAGTAGATACATACAGCGTGCTATATCCCAGGCATTGCATGGAGATGCGTACTGGTCGTAGGGGAGTTTGAGGGTAAGCTTTTGATTGTTTTTGCATTGGTCCACAATTCGGGCAACAAAGTTTTTACCTCTCAGCTCATTACCATAAACATTAGTTACACGCAAAACCAATGGATTGGCAACGTCCCTAAGTACTATTTGTTCTGCTTCTAACTTATGTTTAGCATAAATACCTAATGGATTTACAGGTGCATCTTCCCTGTATGGACCATTTTCACCATCAAAAACATAATCAGTACTTATATATACCAGGCGGGCATTGCATGTATTGGCCAATTTTACCAGGTTGATGGTACTCTGAACAGTTTTATCATAACTTTCCTGAATATTAGTTTCGCAATAATCTACATGGGTCAGTGCTCCACAGTGTACTATAACATCGGGTTTGAAGGCTTCGATATCAAAGTTGTTAGGGTGGTTGGGCATTAGGGTATCGTAGAATACTGTGTCGTCTGTTTCAAAAGAATAATAAGACCCAATAGCGTTCCAGCCCTGCTCCATGAAATGCTTTAAACAATTGCCACCTACTAGTCCCGATGCACCAGATATAAAAATTTTCATATTGCCTGTTTTAGGCCTTAAAACTACAAAATTCAGGCTATCTAGAGAAATCTCAATTGATATTATGCGTAAATAACTAGCTTTTATTCATAAATTGACCTAAATATTATGTATTAAGAATTTGTTAGTCCTGATAAAATCGATATTTTTACCTGACAAATCATCGTCTTGAAGCTCCTTTATACTTGGTTATTGTTATTTTTATTTACTTGTTCTAGCCAAATTCATGCTCAGGAATCTAATCAATTTAATATAAGTGTTTATAATGGTTTACCTTCAGATAAGGTTTACGGTCTCATGGTAGACCATTTAGGTTATTTATGGATATCAACCTATACTGGAATAGCAAGGTATAATGGGTATGAATTAAAGGATTATGATTTAAGTAAGGGGTTTAGTACACGTGAAATTTGGCGGACTTTTGAAGATAAATCAGGAAAAATATGGTTGTATAGTATTTCATCTTATCTGGGTTATATTTATAAAAATGAGTACCATAAAGCATACGACCTGGTTGATACCAACAGTAGTTTTTATCCGCGATACCAAATGCAGGATACAAAGGACGGTATTTGTTTTATAAACATTGTACCACATAAAACTGATTATTCATTCATTAAGGTTCGGAATGATACAATAGTAAGTAAGACCTACCTGGGTTATTTTGGTTTATTGTCAAAAATCATTGATGAAAATCATGTTTTGACATTAAGGGATAGTGGCTATGTGTATATGACAACAATTGAAGGTACAAAAAGCACATCAAGGAAAGTAGGGAGTTTCACTTTTGTAGATTTTCCTCCCGATGTTCAATACCATTTGGGTCAATTTATTATCGGTAATAGTACCTTATTCGGTAAATACTTGTTAAGTATATCTTCAAGGCAGGATGCTATTGCAATTTTAAATTTTGAAAATTTCAGTGCCACTAGCTCCGATACTAAAAAATTACTTCATACTAAAGAAATTGAAAATGTAACCTATTTGTTTCATGACCAAAATTATTTACTGGCTTTTACCGATAGTATTGCTTACTGGCTTGATACAAACCTAAATGTTGTAAAACAAAAAAAACTTGATTCTTTGGTAAATGATGGTAAGAATGTCAATATTTCGCTATGCCAAAGCAATGTACTTTGGAATAATGTAATTGCCACTAATAATCATGGCATTTATCTTGATTTTGGGAAAGATACCGTTTTTAGGAAAGTTAAAGTATTAGACATAAAAGATTATACTTATTTAGGTTGTGTCTCAGATACTATCAGTTACTGGTACAATAGGTTGGCCAATAAGATTGCCAAAGTAGTTAAGAATAATCAAGTTACTTATTCATCAATCAAGCTCAAGGATATATATTCGGTTATTTATTATTCAAATGATACTGGGCTATTATTAACCAACGAATTTGTTTATAAGTTCGATTACAAGACATTTCAGTTATCTAAATACACGCCTTTTGGAGCGTATCGTTTATTTCCTATTGCCAAGGATAGTTTTATAGGTACCCAAAAATATTTTGGACTTTTTAAATCAGGGATCACCTTTTCCTCTCGTGAGATATTCCATAGGGATAGATTTAAGGAGATGATTTTTGATTCAACAAGGAATTTATATTGGATGTTTAATAGTGGAAAAATACTTCAGTACAGTTCTGCAACAGGAACAAAATCTTTTATTTCCAGAGATTTAACATCAATGGGTATTAATAATATTGAAAACCTTATGGTAGACCAGAAATTTGGAAACATATTTATACTGGAAGATAAGCGTTTGTTGATGTTCGATGATATCAATAAGCCATACCAATTATTATTTAGTAATTTTATTTATGATAACTCTTACGCTAGATTTTATAAAGGGAAGCTTATAGTGGCAGGTAATTTTGGAGTGTTTTTTTGCAAAATATTAGGTAAAGGGAAATTGTCAGCCCCGGTATTTTATCCCAACAAGAAAAAAATCCTTTATTATAGGGTTAATAATGCCGAGGTTTATAATAACCAGGTGATACTAAATACCGATAAAGGTGTTTTTATTGTTAATATTCCACCGGATGAAGAATTTGATTTAGAACGTGAGAAATCTCTGGATTCTTACCGTTTTGTACTTACTTACAATGACCTGATGTATGGTATAAAAGGCGGAAGAGATACAATTATTGTATCGCAATTAAACAATAAAATATTATTTGATATAATAAAGCCAGATGGTTCGGGTCAGGTAAAATACCTTTATAGTCTGTTGGAAAATGATACTTCATGGACTTCCTTAAATGAGAATGAGCTGAATTTACCCAAGCTCAATGCTGGCCAATATTATCATCTGAGGGTAATAGCCTACGACAACCAATGGAAAAGCAGCCCTAATGATATATGTTTATACATAACACCTTTTTGGTACCAAACGCCACTTGGACAATTTACCTTGTGGTGCTCAATCTTAGCCTTAATTGTAGCCATCATTTATATAATAGTAATAGTAACAAAAAGGATTGTTACCAGACATACAGAAGAAAAACAAGCACAACTTGAACTAGAATTAAAATCAGTGTATTCTCAATTAAATCCTCATTTTATTTTCAATTCTTTAGGAGCAGCAATGTATCTGGTGAAAAAGAACAGGACTGAAGATGCCTATAAGCACATTTATAAATTTTCGCAATTGTTAAGGTCATATATAAAATCCTCAAGGAACAGATTTATTCCCCTAAGTGAGGAAATAGTAAATTTGGAGAATTATATCGAATTGCAGCAATCAAGGTTTAAAGATAAATTCGAGTTTGAAATAATAGTTGAAGTGGGGCTTAATACAGCGATTAGCATACCATCGTTGTTGATTCAACCTTTGGTTGAAAATGCAATTACACATGGTCTGCTTCCCAAAGAGAGTGTAGGGCATATTAAAATAGAGTTTAAAAAAGGGGAAGGTCCAAGAGACATAATAGGTATTATAGAAGACAATGGTATAGGACGAAAAGAAGCCCTGTTGATGAAAGAACAGAATAATCTTAAGCAGGAGTCCTACGGAAGCCTTCTTATAAAGGATTTAATACGAATTTTGAATAAGTATGAAGAAGTGAATATAGACCTTGAATATATTGATAAGACCGAACCAGAATCTGGGACCATAGTTAAATTAAATATTAAAAATCTGAGCAAATGATAAACTCCGTTTCTTGTATCATAATTGATGATGAAGATTATGCTATTGGGCTGCTATCTGAAAGTTTAAAAGAGCTATATAGCAATATTAAGATTGTAAAGACATTTACAACGTGGAAGGATGGCCTTGAGGCATTACGTACTATGAAAGTAGATATAGTCTTTCTGGATATTTCTATTGGAGGCAAGAATGGGTTAGATATACTCAAAATAGTACCAACACTGGATAGTGAGATAATATTTGTAACAGCATATGCCGAATATGCACTGGAAGCATTTAAATTTTCGGCTACTGGTTATATTGTTAAGCCTATAGGCGATACTGAATTAATCAAGGCTGTGGATAAGGCATTGGAAAGATTGCATAATAAAAAAATGGCTTCCCAATATAAGGGCACCGGTGTACAATTAAATACCAAGATTGGTATACCTAGCGGAAAGGGGGTAAGCTATTTTGATGTAGATGACATCATTTATTTTGAAGCAGTAAACAACTATACCAAAGTAGTGACAAAAAATACGGAATTAATTAGTTCGTATAATATTGGTAAGTTCACTAGTATTTTAGAGGGTATGCCTTTTTTTCATGTGCACAGGTCTTTTATTGTCAACTTAAATTATGTATCCCGTTTTGAGGCAGTAGGCGCAGTTATAATGATTAATAAAAAAGAGATACCTGTTTCCAGGAATTCACGGGACGAATTCCTGAAATTATTTACCAGTTTACAATCAGACATGGCTTAATAAAATTGAATATTAATGAAGGGTTTTACCATTCAATAAATGAAACCTACCATTCAATAGATGAAACCCACATTTCGCCATGTGGAAAAGATTAGCATTGGTAGGTGGATTAATATTGCATTAAATCTTTGGTAGCCTGCTTACTTCCAAATGAAATGTATACCCACCATCATTAACATGATGCTACAATTTTTGGTTTTGTAAACCTGCACCGCACTTGCCAGCCCCATAAACCGGCTAAAGAAAAGATTGATAATAGCAAATGCCCCCTAAACCGGGGGCATTTGCTATTATATGCTTTTCCATGTTTGGCCTTATCTAGTCTCGTAATTTCAAAATATACTATCTTTTTGCCCAAGACATTATATCTAACCCCAAATACGGCCTGCCATTCGCCATACAATAAACCAAATCGGCATTTCACAAGTTTATTGCTTCCTTTCACCATTTGGTATATGTAATCCAATTATGTGGGCATTCCTATAGCGAATTTGATTTCCCCATGGATGTAAAATCTATTCAATTCATTGTCAACGAATTAGGAATATAGAATTTATTATAAAAGTTATTTTGTTGTTTATACTTCGCTCATTAGTAAGTGGCTTTTTTCTAAAATTGGTTTGGTGAATGGCATTTTACCATTCAATAAATGTAAATCGGCTTTCAGTAAATAGAGTGGGCATTTGGACTATAGGTTGAAAAATAATGTTCCATGACGTCTTAATCTTGTCATGTAATTATTTGAAACCACTTAAAAATAGCCAATTATGAATAGTTATTCATTTAATTCAAAAAAAGAAAAAATTTATATAATATTTTATTTGATCCACCCACCTTAGCTTGCCTATCTAAATAAAGCCTGAGACATTCAATCGTTCATTAAAAAAAAATTAAAAAATCAAAACATGAAAAACCTAAAAAAAGTATTGCTCCTACTAGCACTCCATTTAATGGCCTTTAGTTCATTTGGCCAACAAGCAAATACCGTATCAAGAGAAGATGACAAAATGCCAACCTCTACTACAGGTAGCATTCAAATAAGTAAAACCAGGCCACCGGGTGATGAAAATGAATTGAAGTACTATGTGATGCATGATAAGGCCAACCAGGTATTAAACCTGAAATTAACCTCAAAAAGCCAAATAGGATTGACAATAATGGTTGGTGATGAAAAAGGGAATTACCTACCGGTAAAGGCAGGACAATCAAATAATTCATTTGACCTGAAAGTAGATATAACTAAACTTACCGGTAGCCATTACTTTCTCTCAATCTTCAAACCAGGCTCAATGTCTCCTTTTGGTTATATCCCATTTAATTAAGCAATTATATTATTAACAAACATAAACAAATGTATATGAAAAAGATATTTTTAGTTATAATAAGTATTGTCATGGCATTTTGCCTAAATGCACAGCCATATTATAATGTTACCCATTTAACAGGTATGGTTACTACAGCATGTACAGATATTACCGTAAACTCAGCTGGTTTTGTTGGATATCCTTCAGGGTGTAGTGGTGCACCATATACCGAAGGTTTAACGGCTACTGGGATGTCTGGTACAGGTAGTTATACATGGAATTTTGCGCCTGGCGCAGCTGCTGTTCGGTTCCAAATGGATGCGTTAGAAATGGGCGATGCTGTGACGGTTCTTGTTAATGGCGTTCCTTATTATGGACCAATGATTCCATATCCTACAACTTGTGTTTATTACTTGCCATTTAATATGCCATTCGTTGCTGGCGGAGCACTTACTAATGCACCTGGATTTGATGGTTGGTTTCAAATGGATATAACTGCAGTTGGTGCGGGTGTTCCATCTATTAATCAACTTACTATTAGATGCACCCCAGGGGCTATGGGCGTTGGCCATAATCTGAGTTTTAGGCCTGCCAATCCGGCTCCAGTTGCTTTTCCTGTAACTGACAATGCTAATATGTGCGCAGGTGATCCTGGCAGTCCTATTAGAATACCTGGTTCAACAATAGGGATCAATTACCATGTATTAAATACTACTACTGGTATAGCAGGGCCTATTTTCCCAGGTACTGGTGGTATGATAGATTTTGGATTATTTAATATTGCTGGGGTTTATAAAGTTATTGGAGTAAATGCTATGGGTTGTGCAATTGATATGGCTAATACAGTATCAATAGTGGTAAATCCTCTTCCTAATATATTTACCCTAATATCTGCCGGAACAGGCTATTGCGCTGGCTCAACTACTGGTATTGATTTTTTACTAACAGGATCCCAAGTGGGTGTTAACTACCAGGTGCTTAAAGCAGGGGTTCCTGATGGTCCTATTGTGGCAGGTACTGGCGCATTTCTTAATTTAGGGTTTCACCTTGGTGCAGGGCCATGGACTGTTAGGGCTACAAATGCAGCTTCTGGTTGCGCTCGTATGATGACAGGTGCGATTACTATTACAATTATGCCATTACCAATAATATATACAGTTACAGGCGGAGGAATGGCTTGTCCTGGTGCCCATGTATATCTTTCAAATTCACAAGCGGGTATGCACTATCAATTATATAGGGGGACAACTCCATTATTACCTATATTGACTGGAACAGGAGCATCACTCGATTTTGGTTTGCAAACGGTTGCCGGAAATTATACTGTTGTTGCAACAAACGGAACATATAATTGCCCAGTAACAATGACAGGAATAGCTGTAATATCTAGTGCGTCCTCACCAATTATTTATAATGTTACTGGTGGCGGTCCATATTGTGTAGGTGGAACTGGTGTTGTTATAGGAGTAAGCAATTCGCAAATTGGTGTTACATATAGATTGTTCAAGTTCCCTTCTACCACTCCAGTAGCTTCAATTGCAGGTACAGGTTCAGCAATCAGTTTTGGTCTAATAACTGCAGCAGGATTATATACTGTTACTGGTACAAATACATCAACAGGGTGTGTTAGTAATATGTCTGGTTCTGCAACAGTTACAGTCAATCCACTTCCTATAGCCTATTATGTTACTGGCGGTGGTGCTTATTGTTCTGGCGGTACAGGATTGCCAGTAGGTGTTAGTAGCTCAACTACAGGCGTTAAATACCAATTGTATTATGGTAGTTCTCCAGTTGGCGTACCAGTAAATGGTCTTACAGGTACATCAATTAGTTTCCCTAACCAATTTTTGGCAGGTACTTATAAAGTATTGGCAACAAATACGACTACTGGTTGCACAAACTGGATGATTGGCTCTGTTACAATTTCTATTAATCCTTCACCTGCGCCAATTGGTGGTCCTTCT
>CANGSR010000097.1 GCA_947456055.1 Chitinophagaceae bacterium | reverse complement strand
TTTTCAAAAAGTGGGGCATTGTCCCAGCGGGACAACCGGTTTGTAGTAAGTTTATAAAGAAAATAATATGTGCCCCGGAGGGGCTACCGGTGTCAGTTCGGTGTTATGGACACATTTGCTATACGAAAGAATTGTTGGTGAAAACACCATCAATGGTCGTAATGGAAATCATAGAAAATCAGCTTAATCAAAGTTCAAGACAAAAAATGTGGCAAAATGGGGCATTTTGGGAAATTACGAAAACATACATACAACTGATAATCAATAATATGCAACGCCTCCATAACCCCAAATCACAAAATAATTATTTTCAGAAAATGGGGCATTCGGTCAATAACTATGACCGCCCGCATCCTGAAAATCCTTAAATCCTGGCCAGCCTGATTCAGATACAATACTCAAAGCCTATCCCTAACAACCCCCTAATCACCATAATTTAATATCCGTAAAATATGCTTTATATTCGCAGTGGGATATTTAGGTTGCAAAAAGCCTAACCCAATATCACATACATGCTATTTAACACCCTCGATTTTGCCAAGTTTTTCTGTATAGTGCTATTGGTCTACTGGCTGGTATGGCGATGGCGAACCGTGCAGAATGTTCTTTTACTGGCAGCTAGCTGGTATTTCTATAATCATTTCCATAGCTATATCATCATTTATCTGGTGTCACTAATCACCGTAAGTTATTCTTCGGCCCTGTGCATGGATAGGATTGAAAACCCTAAGAAGCGAAAAAATCTTCTGATTGTTACCGTCTGCATACTGGGCCTTGGGTTATCCTATATAAAATACAGCGGCCTCATCCTGGGCAATATACCGGGGTTGGACCGATGGCAGGCCAAAGCACTCCATATCATCATTCCTATAGGCATCAGCTATTTTACTTTTTCCAGCATTGGTTACTGTGTAGATGTGTACCGCAAAAAGATTGCTGCTGAGCTCAATTATATCACCTACGCCTCCTATATCAGCTTCTTCCCACACATACTATGTGGGCCTATACCATCGGCAGCCAACTTGTTACCGCAGTTTCGCAAACCCGTAATGCCCAGCCTTGAGATTATCGAGCTATCGCTGAGCGAGATACTATGGGGCCTTTTTAAAAAAATGGTGGTGGCCGATAATATGGTTATTGCCGTAAACTATTGCTTTGCCGAGTACCGTGACCAAACCGGTAGTACCCTCTTCCTGGGGGTGGCATTGTTTAGCTTTTATATCTATGCCGATTTTTCCGGGTATAGCGAAATTGCCAGGGGGGTGAGCCGGCTTTTGGGTATTGAGTTGGTGCGCAACTTCCAGATGCCGCTCTTCAGCCGCAACCCAGGCGAACTTTGGCGCAGGTGGCATACTTCTCTACGCAAGTGGATTCTTGATTATATCTACCTACCCATGGGCGGTAACAAGGGCCCTAAATACAGGTATATCCTGCTGATGTTCTTTATTTTCGGGTTCAGCGGGCTATGGCATGGGGCCAGTATCCTATTTGTTTTCTGGGGATTGCTCAACGGCATGTACTTCCTCGTTTATATCCTTACCGATAATCTTACCCATTATAAGCAGCCACCTAGCCCCGGAAAAATATTCCCTACCCTTAAGGAGGCAGGCAAAATATCATTAACCTTTTTACTGGCTACCATCATGCGCATATTTTTCAGGTCGCCTGATATATATGCAGCAAAGGAATTTTTCTTCAAAATATTTAGCCTCAACCTTTTTACCATGCCCGAAATGCTGGTGGTGAAACAGTTCATTTGGTGCGTACCTATGATGGTGGTGGAATGGCTACAAAGGGAAAAGGAATATATACTGGAAATGCGTAAATTTAACCCCGTAATACGGATTGTAGTTTATGCAGCAGTAATAGCTGGTATTTATTATTTTAGCAGGAAGCAAAGCGCTACCGAATGCTACTATTTTAAGTTTTAACCTGTTAAGAACGTTGAATATGAAATTGAGATCGATATTTTTGGTAGTACTGGTGCTGACCACTATAGTGTGGAGCGGCTGCGGTGGTGGCGATGATAAGGAAAAGAGGATAAGGGAGTTTGAATTATCGAAACTAAAGGACAGTGAGGACCGGCTGGATAAACTAAACGAAAAATACCGTGATATCCCCGATGAGCGCCTGATGGAAAATAACGGTGCCAATAGTGCCGTGTATGGCGAGCTTAAAGAGCGCTATAAAGATTACCTCACCCAATTGAAAACCGAGGTAGAAGCTACTGGGGCTAAGTTTGTGGTTATGATAATGAAGCCTATTGAAAAACCTGGGGATGCAGTAATGAATTTCAAAGTGGGCAGGCCTTATATTTTGAGTACATGTAGTAAACTGGGTATAGATTGTTACGACCTCACAGATGAAATAAATGCACAAGACCCCAAAGTAGTAACCCTGCTGCCAAGGGATGGTCACTGGTCGAAAAAAGGGGCTGAGTTTTTTGCTGGGAAATTCATCCCGATAGTACAGAAATATATGGGCAATAAAAGCACTGCGGTATTCAAGCCCACCGAGCGCCCTGAAACTTTTGGCGACCTGCTACCTAATCAGGATGAATTCCTTGATGGCGGCAAGGATATCCCCTACCACCTGAAAGCCAATGCACAGGGTCTGAGGATGAACTATGACCTTAAATTCCCCAAAACAAAACCAAGAATCTTATTTTTAGGTAGCTCACATATCTACAATCCCTTTCTGGATAATGATTTTATTGCAACCAAGATTGTGCAGGATAAGTTGCCCGAAACCGAAATTCTGAATGCAGGCATGCTATCGGCTACTATTGATGATTACCTCACACTATTTAAAGAAAAGGCTAAATATGCCGAGCCTGATGTGGTGATATTGCAAACTAATGGTGGTGACATCATCCATCTGTTTTTCAGTAACAGGAACCACCTGTCGAGGAATAAGATACCACGCAATCCTACCCCGCTTGAGGAGAAGTATTACCACGCTACCTATAATTACTAAGGGGATATTTTATTCAAACTAAATTGTGTACCATTCCAAAAATGAACTCCACCACGGCTTGGGTGTATATCTTTATTGCTACTTCATATCCACCGCACAATACCCTAATACCTTAGCTACCAAAAACAAACTTGCACCTATACTTAGCATCAACCCATCGAATGAGGCGAAATTGGATAGCCATAATACAAATACCAATACCTTATACATAAACCGTTCATTGAGGTAGATAACATTATCTACAAAATAGAGTATTAGCCCTATAAGTCTTCTCAAAATGCTATTAAGAAATAGCTTATGAATCATCGTCGTGTCCCCCTTTTTTAGATACATATAAAGGCAGGTAGCCAGGCTAAATAATAAATATAGAGAGCCAAGCAGAATTACAATGTTCACCAAATTCACCATCCACACATTGGTTATCATAAGCATGCTCATATACATACTATAAATAGCACGCACATACCATACAATCAATAGGAGGATACCCAGGGAAATAAAATAGGAACTCACCTTAAATGTTACCGATGCCTTCACCATGTCATGAATCCGGCCTATCTTTATTTTGATGACTTTATCCCTTAGCCCAATGTCATTAAGTTAAGGGTTTTATGGATTTCCAAATTTATTTTGCTGCCCTTTCGTTTCGATGGGCGATGCCCATCGCTCTGAGATTTCGCCCTTACAGGGCGCCGAACGCCGTAAATTCACATTGGAATTAGTGCAAAATATATTTGTTTTAAACCGAAATGCTTAACTTAATGACATTGCCCTTAGCCGTTCAAGTCGCTCCCTGCCATATAAGTCTATGGTTACAAAGAAAAAGGCGATAATTTCCAGCATTATCGACAAATGCTCCATCTGCTCTTTTTCCATGATAAGTATCTTTATTCGTTGATAAAAAATAAGGCTCGTCCATCTTGAAGACCCGGCCTATATAAATAGTAGTCCTGGCCTTTAGGCCGGGGTATAGAATTAAGTTTAATTTGGCTTTAGCCAAAATCTCCTCGCTTAAAAATCAATAAAGGACAATTTCACAAAAGCAAAGCCCCCAATGCCAAAAACATTAAAACTTAAACTGCCGGTTAAATGGGTAATCACCACAGAAGTAGAGACGATACTATAAAGCAAAAGTCCTACCACATTAGACGCATACCTGCATCTGATTTGGTAGGACTCATGTAAGTTACCGAATACTTTACATCAAAACCTCAATAACGAATATTATTGCTTCACAAATTTCAATACCTCTACATTTTCCTTTGCCACTAAACGCAAATAATACACACCAGCAGGTAGAGACTGTACGTTAATTTTGAATTCTGGTTGGGTTACAGGCATGTTTATCAGTTCCTGACCCCATATATTGCTAATGGTTAATACTTGGTAATTGTTGGTTAGTGTTGAGATGTTGAGCTCATTGTATACCGGATTGGGGTAAATTCTTGCGTTTCCACTTTTTGATAATGGCTCTGTTGATAATGGTAAGCCAATTGTATTCCTTGTATAATTGGTCAATACCACCGGATTACCATCAAAGTATATTCCAGCCCTGTTGTCAATATTGGCACCTACTGGCAGACCATTTTTAGCATTAATGCTATAAGTAACCGAGCCGTCGCATAAGAAATGATGGCTGCTATCGGGTAGTTTAATATTAGGGAAGTCAAATTTTATGATATTATAACCACCCGTATGCAACAATAGCGTATTCATTGTTGCTGATGACCCCAATATTGTGAGTGTATTTAAATCCAGATTATCAGAAAGAGTATCCATAATTCGGATGTCATAGGCCGTATCTCGCCCAGTATTCTCAAAGTTAATGGTATAGGTAAGCTTTGTACCCGGTACAATGCCTCCCGATGGGTTTACTTCCTTACTATTAGGGTCATGCGAAAGGTCTACTGTATCAATTTCAGTATAAGTATTGTTAGTAGGGTCTACATCTCCGGTTATGGGGGTTATGGAAAAAGTATTACTGATAACCTCACCATTTACCAAAGCAGTGGTAGGGTATAGCCATAAATCTATATATTGCTGATTTGTATTTGTTAGTGCTGCTAAATTCCAGGTAATCACATTCCCAACCACCGAAGTAGGGGCAGGGGTAGGTGCTACTGAATATACATAATGTGTATTGAATGTCATGGTAAGTGTAGCCGCTTCAGGGGTGCAATAATTGTTCCATGCATAGATTTGGGTCTTTAAAAAATGATTGGCACGAATTGAAGACCTAACAGCAAGGTCGAAGTTGGTGCTTCCACTACATTGGTATGCAAAGCCCTTGCTGTAATTATGAGCAGCAGATACTAATGTGTCGTAAATCACACCACCTACAGGGCAGGTGAGTACCATGTCGGTAGGGGGAGATATAGACCTGAAAGCATAGATAGTACCAGGTGGACCATATGAGGTGTAAAATAAATGCCCAATAAATGAAATTGTATCTACTGGCACACCCGCCGAATCTATCTCTACTTTGGCAGGGGTCTGAATAAATGGTTCACTATATTCCTTTAGGCAATTCGAATTAATATCCTTGTACCCATATATCTCCAAAGTCTTACACACAAGGGCATGTGCTGTATACATCAGGGAATCCAAATGCAGACTACCTAATAGGAGCGTCAATTTAACTGTATATGCGCCAGATAAGGCATAAACATGGCCGCTTGCTGCACCTCCGCCCCATATCGACGTTACATTTGTGGTATCCCTATAACCATCACCATAGTCTGCTATTACTTTTAGTCCGGTTGTAACCGCTGTTGTGGTTACGGTAAAGCTGGTATAGCCACACAGAGCATAATTGTCGGTATCATGAAGAACAGCAAAAGTTTGGGCATCTGTATTATGAAACACCAGTAGGAGGATTAATAAGTAGAGTATCTTTTTCATAAATTCAGGTATGGACTTTTTTAACCTAAAGGTATCACTTTTGTGTATATTATATTCAATAATTTCCCTTTAGATTTAATCATTGCGCCATAACCGCTAAACCCGTATTTTTGTATAGTGTAAATTAGCTTCAAAATGAAAAAACTCCTACTATTCTTCTGCCTTATAATTAGTGGTGCCACCCTCAATGCCCAGATACCCAATAGTAGTTTCGAAGATTGGGATACCACGGGTGGCCACCTGACGCCGGTGGGCTGGGACAATCTCAATAGTATGATTGATAGCACGGGTGTGGTTACTTGCTTTATAGACTCTCCCGGATCAAAAGGCAAATATTTTATGGACATTATTTCCAGGGTTGTGCCAGGTATGGGGGTAGTTCCCGGCTTTGCTGTTTGCGGCAAGCTCGACCCTATTACCCATTATCCTTTATCTGGCTTTGCCTATGCTGGTCGCCCCGAGGTTTTTGCTGGTAAATGGCAATACATGACCCCTGGTGCAGATGTAGGTTTTATCGATATCCTCCTTACAAAATGGAATACCGCTGCCGGGAAACGAGATACACTTACCCATACTTTATCAACCAGGGTGCGTGGTGCCATGGCTATGTCCTGGACTAAATTCTACATACCCCTTATTTACGATATGCCCGGCACTTCTGATACTGCTATGATTGTACTCTCTTCAAGCGGCCTATTACCTATGGCTACCAGTTTTCTGTGGGTTGATGACCTACAGTTTACCGATAGCACCACCTTCCTGGCTACAGAATCATTACCTGAAAAGTACGAACTAAGCCTAAGCCCAAATCCATCTTCGGGCACTACTACACTTAATTTGTTTTCTGGTAATACAGCTACCGCCACAATTTCCATCTCAGACCTTAGTGGCCGTATTATTGCTCAATCTAGCCACACCACAACTCCAGGCGATAACCAGATACCTATCAATACCCAACAATTTGCTCCTGGCCTGTATTTGGTAAAGGTGAGTACAGAATGGGGTATTGAGGTGATGAAGATGTTAGTGGAGTAGGGTGGGAGTTGGGATATTTCAAGTTAGATAAAATACAATCACAGCTATAATGGCATATTTAACCATTATCCTTAAAAAAATCACCATTAGTACGTTTTAACTTTTAACTTTTGCCTTTTAAATTAATGGTTGTAACTTTACAATTAATATAAATAGGTGGAAACCTATGGAATTGAGACAAAGACAGGAGGGATAAGCCATGGATTATAAAGACTATTATAAGGTGTTGGGTGTAGATAAGAAAGCAACCCAGGATGAGATTAAAAAAGCCTACCGTAAGCTTGCTGTAAAATACCACCCCGATAAGAATCAGGGGGATAAGAAGTTAGAAGAAAAATTTAAGGAGGCTAATGAAGCCAATGATGTACTAAGCGACCCTGAAAAGCGCAAGAAATACGATGAACTAGGCGAGAATTGGCAGCACTACCAGCCTGGTGCACAGGGAGGCCCTGGTAGGGGTGGGCAGGGTTACCAATACAATAACCCCGACGAAGGCAGTTTTTCTGATTTTTTTGAATCTTTGTTTGGCCATAGCTCTTCAGGTTTTGGCAATTCAAGGCAAAGGGGTGGCGGTGCCAGAAAGGGTACCGACTATACCGTAGAGACTGAAATAAGCCTTGATGAAGCATTTTATGGCACTGAGCGCCAGCTGACGCTAGAGACTCAAAAATTAAATATAAAAATAAAGCCCGGCATAACCGAAGGGCAGGTGTTGAGGCTGAAAGGCAAGGGTGGACCAGGGGTAAGAGGTGGTGCAGCAGGTGATATCCTGCTTACCGTGCATGTAGCCAGGCATCCCCGGTTGGAAAGAAAAGGTAATGACCTTTATTTTGATACCTATTTGGATGCGTTTACAGCCATGCTAGGCGGTAAGTTGCCGGTTACTATTATTGACAAGACCTTAAACATAAATATACCTGCAGGCACAGATAGCGGTAAAGTTTTCAGACTCAAGGAAACCGGTATGCCCGATTATGACGACCCTACACGAAGGGGAGATAGTTATGTAAAAGTGATGCTTACCGTTCCTAAAAATCTTACCGAAGAAGAAAAAGAGATATTAACCACATTAGTAACCTCAAAAAACAACCGCCATGCTTAGTTTATATGAACCATATGAGGAGTTTTTTGAACCTACAAGGGTATATGTACCTCTAGTACACCTAGCCAGCGAACTGGTGGATGAGTACGGATATCGTGAAAGCAGCGACCTGGAAGCTGCTTTGGAGCAATCGTTCAATGTTTGTATAGCCATGAATATAAACATTGATGACCACTTCAAAAAAGTATACGTTTACCGTGACCAGGACATTATTACCGATTGGCTAATGTCGGACTTAGGTAGCTACCTGTTGCTTATTAATGGCAGTACACGCAATCCGGTAGTGGCACAGGCTAGGCTATATGCGATAAAGCATTAGGTTAGGTCTTTCACCTAATCATAGGCTATTTTCGAAATAGATTTTAATTGTTTAAGCGTTGTGAAGGAATATGGTATCCTTGCCAAAAATATTTATAAAAACGCTTAGGCCACGGCTTTTAAGGTAAAAAAGAAGGTAGTTCCTTCCCCAGGCGTGCTTTCCACCCATATTTTACCACCATTTTCTTCCACAAAATCCCGGCAAAATTTCAGGCCCAGGCCATGGCCCTTTTCTTTGGCTGTACCCATGGTAGTAACCCCCAGCGACTCAAAAATATGCTTCGTCTTTTCAGGTGCGATACCTATCCCGTTGTCCTTAACTGATAGCAATATCATTTGTGCATCGGTTTGTGCATTGATTAGTACATTCCCATCTTTTCTGGTATACTTAATTGCATTTGACACCAGATTACGGATAATGAAAGCAAAATGGTTGGCATCTACATAGGCTTCTAAACCTTCTGGAATATTGTTAATAATTTTTACTCCTTTTTGAACCGCACTAAGGCTGATTAATTCAAGCTCCTGGGTGGTGGCTTCCTTCAGATTTACGTTCACCTGGCTAATGCTAATACCCTGCATCTGAGCCTTGCCCCAGTTCATGAGGTTCTGCATGGTTTCATAACACGCAATCGCATTTTTCTCCATCATCCTTAAAAACGACTGCCGTTCCTCTTCCTCTGTTGTTTCATCAAGTATTAGTTCAAAAACAACCGGCATATATCCTATCGGCCCAATAAGGTCATGCCCTATTATGGAGAAGAGCTTATCTTTTATCTCTATAGTGTTTTTTAAGTCCTGTTTCCTTTCAGATAATTCCTTATTCAGTTTCTTAGTATTCCAGAACAGATAGAATACTATTAATAAAATAATCAATAGACATCCTGCAATTACCAATACACCTACTTTCCTGTTTTTTTGCTTCCTTTCGGCAAATTCAAGTTGCTGGATTTTAGAATTCAGTTCATTTACCTCCTGCATCGATTCAAGATTGGCAAGGGCTGTTTCCTTATCAATACTAAAAATACTATCCAACAGGTTTTTTTCCTGTTCCTGCAGGGTAAATGCCTTCTCGAAATCTCTTTTATCCTTATAGTAGATAATCAGTCCTTCAAGCACATCACTAGCTAGTTTCTTCTGGCCTATTCTCCTGCATATTACCAGAGCCTCATTCATTTGGGCCAATGCCTTGTTTGTATCTGTTTGGATATTTAATGAAGATACATTGAGCAATAACCGGGCTCGGTCCTCAGGTAGGTTTTCCCTATCAGCTATTTCCAATGCCTGGTCAAGATAGATTCTAGCCTGGTCTATTTGGTTCATTTTACTCAATATTACTCCCATATTGGTGAGTGGTAATATTCTTATCTGAGCCAGACTTGGGTCGGTACTTTCATCCAGAGCCTTATTTACATATTTTAGTGCGGTAGTAAAATCTCCCTTTTTAGAGTAAATCGAACCAGCGTTATTGTTAAGAAAGATGACGTTTCTGTTTGAGGGCCTTCCCTTCATTATGTCCAACCCTTTTTTATAATAATCTAATGACTTGTCCAAATTGCCACTAAAATCATTTGCGGTACCCAACTTGATATAGGTATTGACTATGGCATCTGTATCTTTCAACCTTTCAAAAATGCCCAATGCAAATAAAAAATGACTTGAAGCTTCGGGGAAATTACTCTTTCGGCCATCTATTACACCCAATACATTGTTGGCATTGGCAATACCGCTACTGTCGCTAAGTTCATTATATATATTCAGGGCTTCGGTAGTAGTTTTTTGGGCAAGATTCATCATCCCCTGCGATGAATAGACATTCCCCAACCCGGTAAGCATCAGTGCAATACCTGGTTTATATTTTTCTGTAGTAAATAGCGATAGCCCTTTTTTAAGATAATATCCTGCTGAATCCTGGTTGGAAAACTGGTAGCGGCGGTAGGCTTTATCAAATATTTTGGCCTTCTGTGAATCGGTCTGTGCTTGTTTCACTTCAGCAATTATGGCCTTACCAAAAGTCTGCCCGATAAGGGTAGTATGGAACGCAAAGCATGCTAAAATAAGTACCGCAACCCTGAAGGTCCAAACGCTTTTTTGGGCAATATTTTTACAATCCAAAATATTGTGCATTCTTCAGGTTTGTATATGTATGATGGGGATTTAAGTAGGCCTTATTAAATAATTATTTGCTACCCTTAATCTTCTTTAGCATTTCCTCAGTGGTTTTTGTTTCATCGCCCGATTTTTTACCGGCTGCAATTGCTGTATTGGCCCACTCTTCTGCTTCCTTTTTATTGCCAGATTTATACAAAAGGGCTACATAGGTATCCAGATTTGCATAGCTAGCCTCTGCACCAACCACACCTTTCATCCAGCTACATGCTTTTTTTAGGAGTGCCTTATCATCACATTTCTCATACATATTCCAACTAATGGAGTTAATATAATTGGCATTTTCCAGTCCCTTCTTACTAATAAACTCGTCCATTACAGGAGCCAATTTCTTCCAGTCACCCATCTCCTTATAATAAGCGAGGCGGCCATAGATTTTCATTGACTCCTTGTCATCGGTAACATAGGTATCAATCATTTCCATAGCCTCTTTAAATGATGCTTCTTTTTTAGATTTGATAGCCTCTTGCAACTTTGTATCAATAAGCAAATTCAGCTTATCATTAGCACTTGGTGCACCATATAGACTGCGGTAGCGATTAATATTACCGAGAAAATAGGTTACATATTTTTGGTTGAGTGCAGTTTTACTTAACACGGCCCAGCTAATTTCATTAAACAAGTCAGTTTGCTTGTCCAGAAAGGCTAGAGCCTCGCCCTCTTTAGGTTTCTTTTTGTCGTCACCGCCAAACATGTTTTTATAGAACTCAGGGTAGTCGACATCCAATGATGCACTAAAACCGGGTGCCCTGAATTCTTTATCCTTATTTCTGGCGTTCTCTAATTGGATATTGAATTCAGGTATTTTCATATACCCGAATGTATTGTATACATATTCCCCATCGGCATTAAAGAACATGAAAGTAGGGAAACCCGTAACATGGTATTTCATGGCCATTTTCACACCTTCACCTTTTTCCATATCCATTTTCACTGATACGAATTTAGTGTTGAGTAGGTCTATGATACCGCTGTCTACCATAGTTTCTTTATCCATCACCTTGCACCATCCGCACCATTCGGTATAGCAGTCAATGAAAATAAACTTATTCTCGGCCTTGGCTTTTGCTTTAATTTCGGCCCAAGACTTATTGTAATAGTTGATTTCCTTAGCATTAGTAATTCCTGATAAAAGGATAACCAATGCAAATACAGAAAGTAGTTTTCTCATAAATATTGAGTTTGGAGTTTGTTGTTTTTATTGGGATTCGAGTATACGTTTCAGGTTCACCATATTTTGATTCATGTCCTTGAGCAACATTTTCTTAATCATAGGAATCATGATGCTCATAGGGAAAGGAGTTTTGGTGTCGAAGTTAGTCTTCACCCTGGTTTGGTTGCTGCTAATTGCCTTAGCCATAGTTTGTGCCTGGCTAATACCTTTAAATGGCTTTTCAAACCTTATCTCCACCTCATATCCTTCACCTGGTATTATCTTCTTTATTTCCTGCTCACCTACACCCACGTTTTTATCTTCACTGGCCCATGAGGCTATAAAGCCTTTTGTGCCATCCACACCTTTATAAACTAATTTGGCATTGGGGTCGGCCATTACCCATTTGCTGTATTTTTCTTGATTCCGGAGATGGATAATATAATTGAAGACCGCATCACTTGGACGGTCAATAACAATTTCTGCGCTAATGGAGTATTCTTTTTTTACTGCCAATGCAATTAGCAAAACAACGGCTAACAAGCCCAGAAATGCATAAAGTACGATAATCATAGATTATGAATATTAGATAGAGATGTAATTATACTATATTTTGTTGAAACCCCAATAATTAGGGATAAAATAATTGGAGTCTACCAAAAAATGGGTTCTAAAAATAAAAAATGCAGATAGCCGACACCTATATGGTATCGGCTATCTGCAAATATATTGATCAGATTATTTTACTTGTGCAACTAATTTCTTGAAGCTATCTGGCTCGTTCATAGCCAAATCAGCAAGTACCTTACGGTTAAGGTCAATACCCTTAGCAGCAAGCTTACCTATGAACTGAGAATAACTCAATCCTTCAGGACGAACTGCAGCGTTAATACGCACAATCCACAAAGAACGGTATTCGCGTTTTTTAAGTTTGCGGCCTACAAACTTATAGCCTTGTCCTTTTTCAAGAACGTTTTTGGCTACGGTATATACATTTTTACGTTTGCCGTAAAAACCCCTGGCTTCTTTTAATATTTTTTTTCTCCTGGCGCGCGAGGCAACCGCATTTACTGAACGTGGCATAACTTGTTATTTTAAACCCTAAATCCCTAATGGGATTTTGTGCCTTCGGGCACTTACGGACTTAATGGTTTGTTTAAAAATTTATTTCAAAAATTTGAACATTCAATGTCCTGATTTTCCAAAAATCATGATAGCAGAAGTATACTAACCCTTGCAGGCCAGGTCTACATCATTACCAGCATTCTCTTCACCAGTTTCAGGTTACTTGGGTGAACGAGCCCGTGGATACGCAAGTGGCGTTTGCGGGACTTTGATTTTTTGGTTAGCAAATGGCTTTTAAATGCTTTATACCTACGTATTTTACCCGTTCCTGTTACTCTGAATGTCTTTTTAGCACGGGAATGCGTCTTTATTTTTGGCATGGAATTAAATTTGGGATGGCAAAGGTATGGAAATAAATTTATTCAACATCAAAAAAGGAACAAATAAGGTTGAATATTTATTTCTATTATTGAAGAATTGAACGGATTCGGGCCATTTTAGCCTTATCCTTACCTTTTAATGGTGCAAATGTAGGCTTTTAGGTGTGTTTTACGCTAGATCATTCTTTTTATTTTTTTGGGTAGCGCTAAGTATTCTCCGATTTTTTCCAGCAATTAATCGTTGCAAATTGATTTTTATTTAGGACAACAATAGAAAATAGCATTCCACTTTATTTAATCATCGTTCTTAAGCAATAATCTTTTTACATTTGCCCTGATTATTTAATTGAAAAATTACCAAACTGCCCTCGGGCAGGCTTTTTAACCTGGCTTTTAGCATGACCATACTGCGATTCAGAGTTTCCTGGGAAGACGATGACCAAACCTACCGAGATATTGAAATATCGGGCAACCAAACTTTTATGGATTTTCATAAATGCATACTGGTGGCCTATGAATTTGATGGCAAGCACACTGCTTCCTTCTACGAGAGCAAT
>CANGSR010000096.1 GCA_947456055.1 Chitinophagaceae bacterium | reverse complement strand
GATACATTCTCAATATGTAAAATTGTGCGAATTTCGAATGTATTTTCAAAATGTCTATTAAATCCCAATAATGGATCGACATGGTTAACTTCTTCTGATTTTAAGGATTTATTATCAGATGCAGGAAAGCGTAGGGCATTTATTAAAAATGTAATCACACAATTGTCAAATGAAAAAATCACTGTTAGGAATCCATCAATTGACAGTATGATTAAAAGCATTCAAGCCGATAGTACAAACTTAATTGCCTATTTAAAAACAATAGCTGATGCAGGAGAGGCGTTAGATGCTAGTTTTAAGAAAGTTAGAATGGATACAATCAAGTCTAACAAAAACATGAATATCGCTAAATTTATTGATGATTTTAACCAGTTCTTTTTAGCAATCACAAGTTATAATAAAATTGATACATCTATCCATATAGATAATGATACAAGGCTTATTTTTAATTCGATGAGTGATGCTTTTGAAATATCGAAAGATGTTCTATTAAAGGATTATCAATCAGCCGTATTTACTTGTATTCAACTTGTAGATAGCCTTCTTCCTACTAAAATATATACAGACCACAAGGGTAAGATAAAGATTGATGAAGATTTGGTTGATGGAAAATTAGCGAAGTATGCATATCCATCCATTACCACACCAGACATTAATGTTATGAAAAATACTATGTATAAAGCTTTAAATGCTTACAAGAGAACCCATCTTAAAAACGGCAAACAAATTAAAAAAGCTCTTGCAAGTGATTCATTAAAAGATGTACGTCAAGTGTATACTAAGTATTTTCATTCAGAAAATAATGCAGCATTAGCTATCAATGTTATGAAGGATAGTTTGAGGAAAAAGTTGGACTCATCAAAAAGAACAGAGTTTACGCCAGTTAAACAAATTCGCAAGGCTCTTAATAGCTCATCTCCCGATTTTGTAAGTAAAGTATATTGTAAATATATTATACTAGATACGAATCGTAAAGCTGTAAGTAAATGTGATTCTATTATAATGTATGATTCAATTATTACATTTAAGAAAAATCAGATTGGGCTTACGATTGCAGAAATGCACTATATCCATAATAGAAAGAGAGCTAGATTGCAAAGTGCCTTAGAAAGCCATAAACCTAGGAAAATTAATAGGGAATATTATCGTGACGTTTATAAACCTAAATTTATAGAAAAGAATGCAGAATTGGAATCAAATACAAGTGCAAATTTTGATTTAAAGCAGAATTTCCTAAAATATGGCCAATTAATAGCTGCAGTAGTTTCTGCTGATAGTGCTTCCCAAATAACTAAAGTTATTGAGCAGGTAGCTTTGCCTCCTAGTAGTTCCATCATAAAAAAGACTACAAGATACAGTATAGCAGTGCAGGGTTATGCAGGCTTTACTGCTGGTTGTTTAGGGAATGGATTTAATGGAAATCAGTTTAAGAGTTTTAATAGTCTAAGCCCCTATGCACCTTTAGGAGTTTCTTTCAGTAGAGGGTTACGTTCAGGAAATCCATCGAATAAGCGTACTTCTGGTTCTTTAAGTTTAAGCTTATCTTTAATTGATATTGGTGCGCTAGTAGCTTATGATCTGAAAAACAAAGGTGAAAAAACACAGGACTCTATATCTATTAAGCTAGCTAATATTTTTGCACCGGGGGTGAATTTGGTTTACGGTATTCCAGGGGTACCAATTTCATGTGGTACAGGTTTCCAATATCAGCCAGAAATGAACTATGTGACTTCTTCGGGAGCATCATTAAATACAAATTCTGGTTTCAGATGGCAGGTATTTGCTGCCTTCGACTTAACTTTATTTAATCTTCGTGTGTCAAGGAAATAAATAATATTATAAAATGGAACACCCTGCAATTTTGCAAAATTGCAGGGTGTTCCATTTTAAGTCGCCTTTGCTTTCGTTATAAAGGGTAAATTACTGTATTTGATAAGGGTGGCTTTTTTTATCAAAAACGCACCAAAATTTTAAAAATAATGTGCTACTGTATTTTTATCATTATATTTAAGCCTCTTTTTCAGTAAAGCACATTATAGAGCATTAATAAACGCAGGAAATGATTCGCAATACACTTAATACCATAGGGATTAATAAAACCATTTGCATATTGCTTGCCGCTTTTGTAGCAGCAGGTACAGTGCAGGCCCAGGACAGAGACCATATTTATGACCGTGATAAATATGACAGCATAGCTGCCAAATACAAAAATGAACATGCGGTTTATACCAATATTACCGAGCAACTGGTAATAAAGGAAGTAAGTGGCAAGCTAAAAGCCAATAGTTATATAACCCTTGAAAAACTCTTTATCAGCAACCTTTCGCTGAATAACGATAATATGGACTATTTCTATTACAGCGATTTCCATAAATTAGGTGATGTAAGCGGTACCAAGTTTATGCCAGAAGGCAATAGCTATAAAAAGGTAGCCAGCAACGATTTTGCAGTAGTAAGGCCACGCACTTATGTGTTTTATGATGATAATAGGGCGCAGGTAGTGCTTTACTCTGGTTTGCAGAAAAACGCAGTTACCGAAACTAAATACTCTTTGGAGCATACCGACCTCAATATGCTGGAACCCTTCCTGTTTCAGGATATAGCTGAAAACCTTCCTATAGCCAGTGCCACCTACGAGGTTATCGCACCAAAATATGTGGATATGAAATTCATAATAAAGGGCGAAAATACAGGATGGATTAGCCAAACTAAGGAGGATAAATTTGGTAATGTAGTCTACAGGTTTACAGCAACCGACGTACCTGCCCCACGCAGATTTAGCAATGTACCTGGATGGAGGTATATAATTCCTCATGTTGTTCCTTTGATTACTTCTTACAAATTCCCAGATGCCCCTAAGGCGGTGCAAATGCTGGAAAATACTGATGGCCTATACAAAAACAACTACAGGTTTGTACGTAATGTAAATATTAAGGTGAGCCAGGAATTAACCAGTTTAGTGAATGACATCACCAAAAACGACCACTATGCCAAAGATAAGGCAGCACATATTTACCAGTGGGTTCAAGAAAATATACACTATATAGCATTTGAAAAAGGGCTTGAAGGCTTCGTTCCCCGTGAGGCTGATACCGTATTGAAAAGGAAGTATGGTGATTGCAAAGACATGAGCAGTATACTTGTAGCAATGTGCAGGGTTGCTGGTCTGGATGCTTATTTCGCAACTGTAGGAACCAATACCCTCCCTTACGACCATGAAGAAATACCTAGCCCAATGCTCTACAACCATATGGTATGCGCATTGAAGATGGGCGATAATTGGACATTTATGGACGCCACAGACCCCACATTGCCATTTGGTGAAAACAGGGAAGACATACAGGGTAAGCAAGCGCTTATTTACCTAAACGCAAAGGATTATAAAATTGTAACACTACCAGTAGAAGAAGCTGCCCACAACTCAACTTATGATAGCACCGTCATTAACCTGATGGGTTATAAAGTAGTTGGTTCCACTACTACCCATTACAAGGGGCATGAAGCAGGCGACCTTAATCGTTGGTTTATGAACAATAAGGTGAAGGAAGATAAGGACAAAATGGTGAGGAAACTCACTAAGCGTGGTAGCAACAAGTACAGTATGGATACTTATAGCCTGATGACTGTAGAAGGTATGCCTACTGAATTGAGCATCAACACTAAGTTTACCCTAATGAATTATGGTATACAGGTAGGTAAGGACTATTACGTAAATATGAACTTGAACCGCCATTTTGAAAATAACCTGATTACAGAATCTGATAGAAAAGTAGCCTGCTATCTGGACTACAAGCAGAAAACCAAAGAGGTAGTAGTAATGGATGTTCCGGATGGATACCATGTTACTTATATACCCAAGAATGCACAGGGCGGTAAAGATGGCCTGTGGAAATATAGTATTACCTACACTACCGATACTTCTAAACTGAAATACGTGAAGAGGATTACCCTTACCAAGGAGTATGAATTAGATACCCTAAGGATAGGCCAAAGGCAGTTTGCTGAAAACAATAAAATGATCGACGACCTGAAGAAATATTATAAGGAGTCGATAGTAATGAGCAAAAAGAAATAATTGGTTGATAAGTGAATTAGGGCCGGGATTTTATAATGGTAAATCGGGCAGGAATATCAACTTAGTAATAAATAATTGTATAAATAAACAACAATGAAAAAGCTTTCAGTATTTATTTTCTTATTTACAATAGCATCGTTTGCGGTATCGGCTCAAAAGAAATTGAACCAGGTACCCAAATTTATTGAGTGGGCTGAGAATCCTACAGTTCACCCATTGGCACCTGAATACAAGAATGAAGCAGCCTATTTTATATTGAATGATGTAAGTATGGACTACCGTTTTGAGGGTAGGCATACCAGCGATTACGTAACTATCCACTGGATTGTAAAAGTGCTGAATGACAAAGGTATCCAGGCATTTAACCAGATTTCATTTCCTGTGAATAGCCATACCAGGGTACCCGAAATAAAGGCACGCACTATCACTACCGATGGTAAGGTGAGGGACATAGCCAAGGAGATGATTAAGGTGACAAAAGACGAGTATGGCAGAAACAAAATAGTTTTTGCAATGGAAGGCGTAGAGAAGAATGCTGAAATAGAGTTTTTAATCAGGTTGATTAAGCCATTTTCTGCTTTTGGCGAATACGATTTCCAGTATAATATTCCTACAGTTCATAGCCGTTTCGAAATGTCGTACCCTAAAGATTTGGTGTTTGAAACAAAGGGTTACAATGGTTTCCCAACAGGCAAGGACACCTTGCAGCACAACAGAAGGCACATCTTAATTACAGAGAATAATATCCCTGCGCTTAGGCCTGAACCACATAGTTTTTATAACCAAAACAGGATGAGGGTTGAATATAAGCTGGTTAGCTTTATTGATGGTAACCTTAACGATAGCAGAAGGTTGAATTCATGGGATGATTTTGGTCGTGTGGTATTTAATGATGATTGCAAATTCACCGACAAAGAAAAAGGTGCAGTTAATAAATTCCTGAGCGATTTAGGAGTGCCAGGCCATGGTAATGAGGCTGAAAACATCAGGAAAATTGAAAATGGTATCAAGAACAATATTGTTCTCTACCGCAATGTAGATTTCGACGACCAGTATGAAGTTTATGCCTACAACCAGATTCGCTCCGTATCTAAGAATGCCGCTGAGTATGATGATACCAAAAGTCCATTGGACAGTATAATTTCTAACAGGGCAGCTACACACGAAGGGTATTTAAGGTTATTTGCGGCATGTTTTGCTCAGGCTGGAGTGAAATACCAGGTAGGTATGGCAGGCAATAGGCATGATTACAGGTTCGACTCAAAATTTGAAAACTGGAGCCGCTTGGAATACTACATGATTTATTTCCCTAACCTGCACCAGTTCATTTCCCCAACCAATATGTATTGCAGGTTCCCGATTATTCCAGCCGAGGTGCTGAATAATAAAGGGGTTTTCTGTGCAATACCACCTAATAATGTGGTGAGTGGTAGGTTGATGGAGTTAATTCCAATCACCCCATTACCAGCAGCTGCCAGCCAGAAAAACCTGAATGCAACAGTTTCTTTCAACCCTGAAATGGATGCACATATTGATGCAACCTATTCATTCTCAGGGTACCCTGCTACCGACCTGCGTGAAGCAATTGCCCACCAGCCCAAAAGCAAAATAACTGAATTGGTAGAAAACATGATGCCACTGGCCGAAAAGCCTGAACACCTGTTGAGCTATGAAATTAAGAATGACAAGTTTGAAGCTTTTAATACCAACAGACCTTTGAAAATTATTGCTTCTATCAATGCACCACAATTAACCGAGCAGGCTGGTGAGCAATATTTGTTCCGCCTGGGAGATGTTATTGGCACACAAGCTGAATTGTATACCGAAGAAACCAGGGTAATGCCTGTAGACTTTGATTATCCTTACGAATTGAACCGCACAATCACCATCAATATCCCAAAGGGTTACCAGGTATTGAATACAGGTGATATCAAATTGCATTCAGACTTTGTAGATCCAAAACTGAAACCAGTACTTAGCTTCAATAGCGACTACAACCTCATAAAAGACAAGGAAAATGGCGACAAACTGGTGGTAACTATCAATGAGTTTTACAAGCAAATGCATTTCTCTGCCGATGATTATGAGATTTACCGTAAAGTATTCAATACCGCTGCCGACTTCAATAAGGTGAGCCTTGTTTTCCAAAAGATAAAAGGCTACGATAAAAAAATGAAGAAACACACTGCCGCTAAGTCAAAAGCAGGTGATACAAGGGCAGTAGCTACCGATAAAAAAGCAAAACCAGAAGCACCCAAGGCAAAACAAGCAGATAATAAAACCAAGCCAGAAGTAAAGAAGGCCAAACCCGAAGAAAAGAAAGCAAAGCCAGAAGTAAAGAAGGCTAAGCCTGAAGAGAAAAAAGCAAAACCAGAAGACCCAAAATCAAAAACTATCCAGAAATGGAGGGTCTAAAGGAGTAGAAAGGTTTTTAGTAGATAGTAGTTAGTAAATAGTCGTTCGGGGATAGGCTTTTTGGTAGATAGAAGATAGTAATTAGTTTATAGTTGTGGATGAGTAAAATAAACGGCCTTCAATAATTCGAATACTAAACTAACAATTTTTACTAAACAATAATAAACTGTCTTGCTGGTAATGAATATTTTAGGATTGTTGGCGCCGTAGGTGCCAATGGCTTTGTAGCTAATGATGTTAGTATGTAGACTGCTCCATCGGAGCAGCGCACCTCGAGGTTTTGGAAAGAGAGAATTAATAATAGATTGTTTTTCAGGATGATAATTGACATGAAAACAAATGCGGAACAGATAATGAAAAAGAAATCCTTTGCCCAAAAGGGCGTTTTTCTCATATTATTATCCGCCTGCTTCGCCATCCTTCCATCCTGCAATAATGACCATAAAAACATCGCACTCAGCCAGGAACAATGCGAGAAATACTACCATTATATCGAAACGGATAAGGTAGATTCCATATCCACCCTATTTGGTGTGGCACTAGGCGAGCCAGCCCAAAGGCAATTATTTGCCGAAATAGAGCTAAGGCAAGAAGAATTAGGTGATTTGAAATCAGCCAAATTCACAAAAGCCGAACGCAATATCAAGTTAATAGACGGCAAGAAAAACGACATCATTACCATCACTTTTAAAGTGGAATACGACTCCAGCTACTACTCACGTGAGCAATTTTATTTCCACATTGCCGATGGGTTTAAAGGCATTATAGATAGTATGGCTACCGAGGGTTGGGATGATAAGCAGGTGGCTGGGAAGTAAGAAGCATAGTTTAAATCCTGTTCACATGAAAAAGGCCCTGCTACTTTTATTGTTACTTCTAACGGTAGTAGGCTGCAACATTCCCAGAGTAAATCCATATTACTCAATTGGTAATAATCCTTCAAAAAATGATGAAATCTCCAAGAAAACACCAAATGTAAAACGGATAACAACTTATATTTTAGATACCCTACTATCCCAGATTGACTTAAATAAAGACCACCTTTATTACGATACTCTTGAAGAATTCACATTGGTCAAGGAATTGGTGAACAATCATGAGGTACTTGTAATTGCAGTTCCATATTCGTCTATAATGATGTTTGAGAAAAATGGTGGAGATTGGGCATTGTTAGATAGTGTTCAATATGATGATTATTTTCTTCGTTACGGCGTAGAAGATATCAATGGGGATGGTAAGAAGGATTTAATAATTAAGGGTGGTTATAATAGCAATGGAAATTATCGTTCCACTATTTTTTTGTCAAACAAACAAGGAAAACTACATTATTGTCATACACCTACTCTTTGGGTGCTTAAATTTGATAAAAGTACAGGCTACCTAAAAAGTTGTATAGATGGAGGGTGGCACGGCAATGGAAAAGAATTGTATCAATGGAAAAGTGATTCATTGGTATTAATTAGAGGAGCAGACATGTCTGTTGAATTCGGTAATGATTCAATTCCAGGGTATATTATTATTTCATTTTATTCTATTAAAGGAGACACGATACATGAGGATAGGGAATTGATTATTTCGGATTCTGATAAGGGTAAGGATGGACATGGCATGTGGGATACTGCTATTTTTAAAAGCTATCCTGCTGATTAGTCACCTTTAAAGTATCACCCCATAAATTGTCAATATCCAATTTTATACCCTTACCTACTTTCAATTCTTGCCGCCCCTCCCTAATTTTCTCCTGTAAATAAGTACTTAGGTATTTAGGGTATTTTTTATCCTTATGTTTCTTAATTTTCATATTGCAAATATAGGGGTATGTTTTTGGTGAATCCTGCTCACATTCTCTTTTCATTATCTTATTATTCAGGCTAGTCTTTGTCTAAGGAACGTTGATTAAATAAAGTCTACCAGAGGGTGATGTTATTTTTCTTTTAGGCAAGGCACAAAATCCGAGAATAGCGACCTATTTAAGGAGTTTTGTAACGCAGCATAAATGGAAAAGAACAAGCCAAATGGTGGACTTTATTTAATCATCGTTCCTAACCTATTCAGTGGATTTTATTTACTTTTGCAGCGATTTGTTAATCAAAACTTTTTCTACCTATTGGTACAAAAGGGGGTGATTGCTGAATCGTATACCATTTACCAAATAGTTCGAATTTGATGCAGGAGTATATTTACAATATTGGTTGCCAGTTTAATAAGGTTGCAAACGAAAACTCATCAAGGGTGGCTTTGAGGTATCCTGATGGTAGGGAACTAAGCTATGCAGCCCTCGATGTTTTGTCTAATAAAATTGCCCATTATTTCCTTGCCAGGGGATTGAAGAAGGGTGATGTTATTGCCCTCTTTAATAATAAGTCGCCTCTGGGCTATGGCTGTATGCTTGGTGCATTGAAATGCGGCATCATCTATACCAATCTCGACCTCACTTCGCCTTACCAAAGGATTAAGAAAATCATAGAGCGTTGTGCGCCTAAGGTGATTATCTATGATGTGGATTGTGAGATAAAGAAAGACGTAGCCGAGCTGGGAATAGATTCCATCAATCTCTATGAGGATTTTATTAGCTTAATTGCAGGATATGACGATGAATTACCCGAAGTCACTCAAGGTGTTACAGGGGCAGCAGGGGCTTATATCATGTTCACATCGGGTTCTACTGGTTTCCCTAAGGGGGCGGTGATTTCCCATGCCAATCTCCTAAATTTTATCCATTGGGGGCAAACCACCTACAGCATTACCAGCGATGATGTGCTCACCAATGCCAATCCTATTTATTTCGATAATTCGGTTTTCGATTTTTATATATCCCTGTTTTCTGGTGCTAAATTAGTGCCACTCACTAATGAACTCACCAAAGACCCATTCACGCTTATGAAGGCTGTGGGTGCTGCGGGGTGCACTACCTGGTTTTCGGTGCCATCATTATTGGTTTACCTTATGACCACCAAGGCATTAGGCGCCAAGAGTCTGCCAACAGTTAAGCGTTTTATCTTTGGTGGTGAAGGTTTCCCTAAGCCTAAACTGAAAAAGTTGTTTGAAATGTATGGTGCCCAGGCTACCCTATACAATGTATATGGCCCTACCGAGTGTACCTGTATATGCAGTAGCTATACCATTTCAGAAGCTGATTTTGTCGATATGAATGTTTTGGCCCCTTTGGGTTATTTGGCACCAAATTTCAACTTTGTTCTAGCCAACACTGATGAGTCAGGCACTTTTGGTGAACTTTGCCTGATGGGACCTAATGTAGGTGCTGGTTATTATAATGATGCCGAGCGCACCTCAAAATCATTCGTCCAGAACCCATATAATGCCCTATACAACGAGGTAGTTTACAAAACCGGAGACCTGGTGCAGGTAGATGCCGAGGGTAAGCTACACTTCAAGGGCAGGGCTGATAATCAGGTGAAGCATATGGGCTACCGTATAGAGCTAGAGGAAATAGAGTCCATGCTCAGTACCCTGAATTATGTAAATGAGGTGGCCGTTATCTACGACCGTATCAATGAATCATTTGGGCAGATATTGGCCTATGTGTCGGTTTCGGCACCTAAGCAAGATAGTGAAGTGATCCACGACCTTAAATTGCTGGTACCCGAATATATGGTACCACGCAAGGTATATATAATGGACCATCTACCTAAAAACCAGAATGGTAAAATTGATAAGGTTGCAATAAAAGCTATTAAGCAGGATTAGTGCCTGTTAATATTACTCTTTGTGGGTTTAAACAGGATGAGGTGATATAAGTAAGTTAATGTATTTGCCTCGTGGTTCGAAATAGTTAATTTAAGGATTTGTGAAAGAGTAAGTGCTTGATATCATATTAATAATAGCCCGGAGGGCTTAAATGTAAATAGCCCCCGGTGAAACCGGGGGTAAGGGTATAAAATAGTAAATGAACCCCAGAGGGGTTCAATGTGAATGGGAAAACGAAGAGGCACATAAACAAAAAGTGAAACATTTAATACCGTCAAAAGAACAAAAACAATGAATAAGGAAATAGTGATATTCGGGGTTGGCAAAATTGCTGATGTAATACAATTTTACATGCGTGAGGAAAGCGGTCTGCCTGTAAGGGCTTTTACTGTTGATAGGGCATATATTACTGCCCCCGAATTCAACGGACTACCCGTGGTAGCTTTCGAAGATATCGAACAAAACTATCCTCCTGATAAATATTCGGTATTTGTGGCCTTGGGTTACCACAACCTTAATGCCCTAAGGGAGCAAAAGATAAAGGAAGTGGAAGCGAAGGGCTATGAAATTATTTCTTATATCCATCCCGATAGCAGTGCGCCTAAAGATTTGGTGTATGGCAAGAATTGTTTCATCATGAACAATGTTTGCATTCATCCACGTGTGGTGCTAGGCGACGATGTGTTTGTATGGAGTGGGGCAATGATAGGGCATCACAGTAAGGTGGGCAACCATGTATGGTTTACCTCTGCAGCCAATATTTCGGGAAATGTAAATATCGGCAATAATTGTTTTTTTTCTGTAAATTGCGCAGTTGGGCATAGTGTTACCATTGGTAATGAAGTGTTTATAGGGGCATCTACTTTGGTCATTAAGAATGTAGAGGATGGTAAAGTGATTATCAAGGAGAGCGACAAACCTATTAAACTGAATTCCAAACAATTTTTAAAATTTTCAAGTTTTTCATCAATATAATGAATTGGATTAAATGTGGCCAGGTTAAGGGCCTAGTGCAGGAAGTGAAATGGTCTAATTCTTATGCTCAGGTTCCTACGCTTTTATTAAAAGAAGATAGGCTGAGGGTGTACTTTTCAACAAGGCCACGCCAGGATATGACTCTGACTTCCTATTGCGACCTTGACCTAAATGACCTTACTAAAGTTCTGTATATACATAATGAGCCTATTTTGCCTTTGGGCGAGCCGGGTACATTCGACCAGCATGGCATTATGCCAAGTGCAGTAGTAGAAAAAGATGGTTTGGTTTATTTGTACTATAGCGGATGGTGCAGGAGTGTAGGAGTGCCTTATAATAATTATACCGGCCTTGCTATAAGTGAGGATGGTGGAAATACTTTCAAAAAAGCATTTCAGGGGCCGGTACTCGACAGGACAAAATATGAACTGTTTTCAGCCACCTCGCCTGATGTTCTTTTTGATGGAAATATGTGGCATTGTTGGTATTGTTCGGGTACCAACTGGCACCATATCAATGATAAGTTTGAGCATACCTACGATATTAAATATGCGTCATCGCCCGATGGGATGAACTGGAACCAGGCCAACAAGGTAATAATAGCCCAGCACAATAGTTTTGAGGCCATTACCAAGCCATCGGTTATCTTCCACAAAGGGCAATATCATATGTGGTATTGCTACAGGGGCAGCTTCGATTTCAGGTCAGGCAATGAAGGGTACAAAATGGGCTATGCTACCTCTACCGATTTGGTTAATTGGGATAGGCAGGACGACAAGGCAGGAATAGCACCGTCTGCAGAGGGTTGGGATAGTGAGATGATTGCTTATCCGGCAGTAATAAAAATAGGTAGCGACGTATATATGTTCTATAATGGAAATAACTTTGGCAGAGACGGGTTCGGATTTGCAAAACTTGAATTATAATTAACAATACAGTGAATTAGTAAACGTACATTTTGCAATTTTGTGAGATTTCGACCTGGTGAGGTATTTAAGGTTGAAAAGCTTATTATAAGAGGGAAGTATACAAAGTACATAGGTAGTTATTTTTTTGAAACAAACATCAGCAATGAGCTTAAAAGAAACGATTTTTATTAGTCCTGAAACAGGGGAAAAATTATTTGAGCATGAGGGAGGTGGCCTTCACTATGTGGCACCCGAATCAGGTCATAAATATGAATATATAAGTGGTTTCCTTGATTTAGTTTATCCTAAAGAATTGAATGAGAGGGTAAAATATCATAAGCACTTTTTTGAAAACCTTGCGGATGATTATGATCGTTATATGCCACAAACCTTTAAAACACATAAAGAGGATGAGGCCACTGTAAGAAATAGTTTTATTGACCTGCTCAACCTGCAACCCAATTCAAAAGTGCTGGAGGTAGCATGCGGCACAGGTCGTGATTCTGAATTCATAGCACCCAGACTAAATAAAGATGGTCAGTTTGTACTCACAGACATATCTCCCAAGATGCTGAAGATATGTAATGATAAACTGGCTAATACCGAAGTGCCAAAGATGTATTGCCTCTGCAATGCCGACCATTTGCCTTTTCCTGATAATTATTTCGATGCGGTATATAGTTTTACTGCAATGCAGTATTTTGATATAAAAGCCAGCCTTGCTGAAATGGCCAGGGTAACTAAACCCGGTGGGAAAATAGTTGTTGGTGACCATAGTATGCCGCCATGGTTAAGAGGTACTTATTTTAGTAACGTACTTTCTACTAATCCGGGTATATTGGCTGAAGTTCCATTGAACGATATTCCGGTATGTGCGCGTAACGTAATTGTCCGCTGGGTAATTGGCGGTATTTTTTACCTTATTGATTTTGTAGTAGGAGAAGGCGAACCCGATGCCGATTTCGATTACATGATAGCGGGTGCCAGGGGTGGGACATTAAGAACCAGGTATGAAGGCCAACTGGAAGGGGTAACCAAGGAAGCTAAGGAATTGGCTATAAAGGCAGCCAAAGCAAAAGGTATGACGCTACACGAATGGCTGGACAGTAATGTAAAAGAACAGGCTAAAGCGCAATTGGGTAAATAGTGTTTTACTATTAAGCCCATTTAAAATAGAGTATATCCCTAAAATAATAAATAGATAGGGGAACGCAAAAAACGTAATAATTATTAAAAAAACATACAATGAGTTCAAAACAGTCGATCTTTATCACCCCGGATACACACGAGGTTTTATTTGACAATAATGAAAATGGACAACATTTCTTGTCAACTGAAAATGGGGTAAAATATAATTACACCAATGATTTCCCCGACCTGACTTTTCCAAAAAGACTGGATGAAAAAGAACAGCATACACTTGAATTTTACGAAAACAGGGCTGATGTGTATGACAAATTCCTTTATCAGACTTTCAAGACCCATGGTGAGGATGAAACTGAAACACGCAACCGTTTTATTGACAAGTTAAACATAAAGGGTGATGCCAAAGTGCTTGAAATAGCATGTGGTACTGGTCGTGATTCTGAACTTAT
>CANGSR010000095.1 GCA_947456055.1 Chitinophagaceae bacterium | reverse complement strand
CCATTGTGAGCGGCTAGCCTGTTTTTGTGCAGGGTAGAAAGTAGAAAGTAGAAAGTAGATAGTAGAAAGTAGATAGTAGATAGTAGATAGTAGATAGTAGATAGTAGATAGTAGATAGACGTTCGGGGGTAGAAAGTAGAAAGTAGAAAGTAGAAAGTAGAAAGTAGAAAGTAGAAAGTAGAAAGACGTTCGGGGGTGGATAGTAGATAGCGGGGTTTTAAAATTTAAGGGAATAAGGAATCTAAGTAGTTGACAAAATGCTAATGGTCTTGAAACAGTAAATCCCTCTGTTGCCAAAGTATTGAGCATATTGAACGTGGATGTTCAATACTTTGAAATTGGTGTATGAACTTCATAAGTTCGTTGGCTCCAGCGGAGCCAAGGGCTTTGTAGAAATATTAATATAAAAAATTATCTGCTCCAGCGGAGCAGCGCCCAAAAATGAAAAGGCTAAAATTAGTCGTACACTTCCACTTCCTTTATTTATGTAGAAATAATGCAAAAATAGCCCTACGGGCTAGGTTACTAACTTTAGGGTTTTAAGGATTTCCAAATTTATTTTATCCTTCAATAGCAACCCATAACATTGAGATGTCGCCATTTCAGGGCTTAACACGATAGCCATCATTGCCTCCCAGGGCGATGCCCTGGGCTAGGATATTTAGCCCTTTCAGGGCGCAATCGATTTCGGTTATCACTATAATATAATTGTTTAAACCCGAAATAGCTCAATTAATGACATTGTATTACACAAGTTCAATGTAAGGCAAATTACAAGTGGGTTGGTCTAGATTCTATGATACTATCTACTCACTTTCCACAAAAACGTAAAGCAGTTCCTGTTTGGGAACTGCTTTACGAAACAAAATTATTAAGGAAATTAAGCCTTATTCTTACGGTAATAAATCTGGTCGTCGTTGAACTCAGAAATAGCCTGTAAAGGAGCATTAGCCATACGCTCATAAATGCGCGAAATTTCTATCTGCTCTTTATTCTCATGCACTTCTTCCAGGTTGTCGCCATGAACGGTAAATTCATCCAGTTTACGGTGCAATTCTTCTTTCATAGTTACTGAAATCTGGTTGGCACGGCGCGATATCACTGTAATCGACTCATAAAGGTTACCGGTCTTTTCCTTCATTTCTATTACATCACGTGTTTCCACAAGTGGATTAACAGAACTAAGTGATCTTTTATTTGTGTAACTCATTGCGTATCTTTTTTATATTTTCGTCAGCTAATGTAAACAATTTATCCGCTTCAGGTATGTATTTTGATTGAGCGTATGTATCTTTTAATTCCCGGTAGGCCGAAATAGCATTGGAAAACCTTTCTTCCTGCTTTTCTGGTATACTTTGGGTGGCAAATTTATACATTGATTTCATAATCATGAACTGGTATAAATCTGACTCCGGTGATTCGGGGTAATTATGCATTACACTTTTATAAGCAGTTGCTGCCGCCCTGTATTGTGCAATATTGTAATAAAGCAGGGCTGAAGTAGCCTGCTTGGTTTCTAGTTTCTTCCTTGATAGGTTGATATAGCCATTAGCATCATTTATCCTTTTTGAGGTAGGGTATTTATTTACGTAAGATTGCATAGCCTCCAGTGCTTTTACACTATTGGTTTGGTCAAGGGAAGCTTTTGGTGCATATTTAAAAAGGCAAACCGCACTCATATATTCGCACTCCTCGGCATCTTTACTGGCAGGGAATGTTTCTGTAAAACTCTTGAAATAGTAGGAACCATCAAGGTAATCCTTCAGGTTGTAAAAAGTATATGCGTACTTGAAAAATATGGCTTCGTAGTTGCGGGTACTCTTCATGATGGGCATGAGCTCTTTATAAAGCTCATTAGCATGAGTATAGTCTTTCTTTTCGAAATACTCATTGGCTTTGGTAAGCTTATAGTTTACATCACTGCTTTTTCTGATTTTTTCAAATCCGCCACAGGAGCTAAGTAGTGTAACAACTACAAATAAATTCAATAAATTTCTTAGGCGTAAGCGCATACGGAGTGGCAAATATATGAAAAACGTATTAAAATCGGTGCAAGGCCCTGTTAAAAAATGGATAATTTGATTGGATGGGCCAACTGATACCCATCAATCATTATTACCTACATATTTTAGCACATCCCTATTGCAATATTAGCAGGATAATTGTTAACTATTTCCAAGCTTTCTGATTTTAACACCACAGTAGTAAATTCGTATTATCTTTGAAAAACAATGTTTCAAGCTACAAGGTTTATGGGAAATATTAAAGCAGTTTTCACGAGTCTGTTCCTTTTGTGCAGTTTGGCTGGCTATAGTAAGGATAAACTGAATTTTCAGATGATATATGTAAAGGGCGGTAGCTTCTACATGGGTAGTGATGACCCGCACTACCGCAATGAAAAGTATGATAATGAACGTCCGGTGCATAGGGTGTTTACCAGCAGTTATTATATAGGTAAATATGAGGTAACCCATGCGCAGTGGAGAGCCATTATGGGCATTTACCCAATGGCTTATAATGGCGTAGACTATGGCAATAAGAATTGCGATGATTGCCCGGTAGTGAAGGTGAGCTATGATGAGGTACAGGAATACATCAGGAGGTTAAATATCAAAACAGGTAAGCATTACCGCCTGCCCACCGAAACTGAGTGGGAATATGCAGGCAGGGGTGGTAAATACACCCAAAACTTTAAATATTGTGGCAGCAACAATATAAATGAAGTAGCCTATTATGGCAAAAGGAATGGCACCACTCATGTAGTAGGCCAGAAGAAGCAAAACGAGCTCAGCATATTTGACATGTCGGGTAATGTGATGGAGTGGTGTTCTGATTGGTATGGCGAACAATATTACCTGGGCACAATAGACTCCCTGGATCCCAGAGGTCCTGTAAAAGGAAGTGAACATATAGTGAGGGGTGGTTCGTTTTATGATGAAGAAGATGTGTGCCGTATAGTGAACCGTGCACACTATGTACCCAAAACCAGCATGTGGAACCTGGGCTTCAGGTTGGCTATGGATGCTGAAAATACAACCATTACCACTACAACTACTACCACCACCACTACTACAGTTTTGGGTAATGGTGCTACAGTAACTGATAGTGTAGTAATGGATAGTACGGTGATAAAGTAGTGGAATGATTATTACTAATCATCTTGCAGATAACTGTTTGGACGGATCTAGAGGTACAAGACACGGGCTGTGATACCAGGCTTGTGGGGTTCTTTATCCCAGAGTTTAAACCATCCGTTTTTCCTGGTCAGAATTCTTGATTTGAAAATTGTATGTCTTGTATAGTCCATAAAAAGTTTACAATCTTTATGGCTAATCCTCGTTGTTGTGTACAATCATGGTCTCGGGGATTAAAAATCCCCATTCAATTGGGACGGTATTAGAAATACCCTCCAGCCTATGAGTCATTAAGCAATTGTAGATTTTTGAGCCAACGACAGTAAATGCAATAATAAATTTGTGTTAATGTCGTTATTTTAAAAGAAAATAGGTATTTTTGTTTATACCCATAATTGATTAATACCCAAAACAGTACCTTATGAAAAAACACCTTTTGAGCATACTGCTTAGTTGCAGTTGTATGATTATTAGTGCCCAATCACATGCGCAAACCTGGCAATGGGCTAAAACAAGCAATCAATGTGATGATCCCATATCGCTTATTGAGGCAGGTTGGTCGGCAATAGACAATAGAGGAAATATATATTCCACAGGGTTTACTAATGGAACCTGCACTATTTTTGGTGCCGATACAATTCCAAATGTTTCCGGTATTACATTTAGTATGTTTTTAGTAAAATACGATTCAGTAGGCCATTACAAATGGTCGCGTAATGCTGGACCGGGTAGTGATGGGGTGTCTATAGGTGTGGCTACAGATGCATCTGGGAATGTATATTGGTCAGGTTATTTTAATGCACCTTCAGCTACTTTTGGATCCCATACCCTTACTACAGGAGCTGCGGCTGGTTTTTTGGTGAAATATGACTCATTAGGAAATGTGCTATGGGCTAAAAAACAAGATGGTTATGTGAGCACCGGCAGTTTGACAATATCGAATGATGGGAATTTATATGTTGTCGGAGGTTATACGTCTAGTGAATTAAGAGTTGATACGTTTATACTAACTAATTCTGGCTTTTTTAGTGATTTTTTCCTGCTTAAGTACGATCTAAGTGGAAATGTAATTTGGGCCAGAAGCGCAGGTTCAGGTGGTTATAATGATTTTGCGAATTTTGTAAGCTGTGATGGTAGCGGTAATGTATATATTACCGGGCGGTTTTACTCCCCAAACCTGAATATAGGCACAACTACATTGACCAATCCAGACTCAATGAGGGAAAGTATTTTTGTAGCCAAATATAATTCTTCGGGTACGGCACTATGGGCTAAGGAGGCACATTTTCCTGGAGGCCCAACATGTAGGCCTTATGCATACATTAAAGCAGATGTAGCAGGCAATTTGTATATGACTGGGTCGTTTGATACTGATTCGTTTGTAATGGGTTCCTTTGTTTTCCGTAATGATAGTGTTTCCAGATCCGATTTCTTTCTGGCAAAGTTTGACCCTGCGGGTAATATATTATGGGCGCAGCGAGGAGGAGGCAAGGGCGATGATGCAGGACATAGTATGACAATTGATGATGTAGGAAATTTGTGGGTTGCTGGTGGGTCGAACTATGAAGACTCATTTATATTGGATACGACACATATCTATATATCATCGTTGCCCGATGCCGCCTTTATTGCTAAGTTCAGCCCAAGTGGGCACTTGATGTATCATACTAGCCTAGAGTTTGGAGGGGATGATTATTTAGGTATTGAAGCTGATCATAGTGGCAATATTTACATTAGTGGAGACTATATATGGGGGCCTTATTACGTAGGTAGCGATACGATGAATTTTATAGGGCTGGAGAATTTTATGGTGGCTAAGCTTGGTGGGGCATTTGATTTAACACCCCTTCATATGCTGGGAAATCCATTAGCTAACAATGTATCTATATTCCCCAACCCTGCAACGAATGAATTTTGCATTACAACTGAGGTGCCTATTGGTAATTCATCAGTAAGTATTTCAAATAATTTGGGCCAGGAGGTTAAGAACGTATCGATAGTTTTAGCTACAACGAAAATTTCCACAACAGACATGCCATCAGGTATGTATATATGCAAGGTAATGGTGAATGGTAATGTAAGTGTGCATAAGTTGGTGGTAAGGTAGGATTAACTGATTTAATGTCCATTGTACTTATATAAATTTATAAATATATTAATACCCAAAACAGTACCTTATGAAAAAACACCTTTAAAGCCTACTGCTTAGTTGCAGTTGTATGATTATTACAGCCCATTCAAATGCCCAAACCTGGCAATGGGCTAGAACAAGTAAACAGTGTTATGACCCTGTTTACTCTGTTCTGGAGACTTTCAAAACTGCCATAGACGGCAATGGGAACCTTTATGCAGTAGGAAATAATGCCGGAACATGTACTGTATTCGGTACTGATACTATCCACAATATTTCAAATAGTACCTCAAATATGTTCCTCGTTAAGCACGATTCATTGGGGAATTACAAGTGGTCACTGAATTCAGGTTATGGTAGTATTGGTGTACCCCAAGGTGTAGCTACTGATGTTTCAGGTAATGTATATTGGACAGGTGTTTTTACTTCACCTACGGTAACTTTCGGTTCCTATACTTTGACAACTACTTTTGAATCTGGTTTTCTAGTGAAATGCGATTCCACAGGAAATGTATTATGGGCCAAAAAAATCGACCAGTATATAACTAATACAGGGTTAGCTACCTCGCCAGACGGAAGTGTTTATGTTATTGGGTCATTTTTAGGGGCAGCAATTACAGCCGATACTTTTTCACTTCCAAATTCCGGACCAGGTTCTGATTTGTTTTTGCTTAAATACGATGCCGCGGGTAATGTAGTTTGGGCACGTAGAGCCGGCACTTTGGCAAATAATGATGAAGGGTTCAATGTGAGTTGCGATGGCATAGGAAATGTATATATACAAGGTGTCTATCAATCATCACTTATCAGCTTTGGGTCTGTTACCCTGGTAAATGCAGATTCTTCCAGAGGTAATATTTTTGTTGCTAAATACAATTCTTCAGGCACTCCTTTATGGGCCAGGCAGGCTGTATGTTATGGTGGGGCATCCAGCTCACCTACAGCAAATATTAAGGCAGATAATTTAGGGAATTTATATTTTACGGGGTCGTTCAATAGTGATTCATTTGTAATAGGAACCTATGTTTTTCGCAATGATAGCTTGCCTGAATATGATTTATTCCTTGCAAAGATGGATCCTTTGGGAAATCTGTTATGGGCACAAAGAGGTGGCGGTAAAGGCAATGATGCCGGTTCTGGTATGACCGTTGATGCAGTTGGTAATTTGTGGTTGGTAGGTGGGACTTCTTTTGAAAATTCTATGGTATTGGACACGGCTCACCTACATGTTCCTGCAAGTAATGATGCCTCCTTTATAGCGGAGTTCAGCCCGGCAGGTCATATTATGTACCATACAGAATTGGACTTTGGTGGTGATGACTATTTCGGTATTGAAACAGACCATAATGGGAATATATATATTGGCGGTGATTATTATCAAGGGTCTTATTATCTTGGTGTAGATACCTTACACAATTATGGAGTTGAGAATTTTATTGTGGCAAAACTGGGAGGAGCTGTAAATCTATTGCCATTAAATATATCCACTTATGTTGTGCCTCAAAATATCTCAATATTCCCCAACCCCGCAACGAATGAATTTTGCATTACAACTGAGGTGCCGATTGGTAATTCATCAGTAAGTATTACAAATACTTTGGGCCAGGAGGTTAAGGACTTATCGATAGTTTCAGCAACAACAAAAATTCCCACAACAGACATGCCATCAGGTATGTATATATGCAAGGTAATGGTTAATGGTAATATAAGTGTGCATAAGTTGGTGGTAAGGTAGGAATAACTGATTTACTATACACCTTTTATGGCTCATCCTAGTTGATGTACAATCTATATTTCGGGGATTAAAAATCCCCTGCCATTTGGGACGGGATTAAAAAATCCCGTCCAGCTACGTAACCGTCCAGCCCCAATCCCTTCCAGCACCTTTGGGGCAGTCCCAGAGTATCTTTCTACTTTCTACTCCACTACAGTTTGAAATTAGAATAATACTGCTTAGCTATGGCTTCATATTTTAGAGCTTCGGGCATATTACCGAGGCCTTTGTAGCAGAGGGCCAGGTAGGGTATGTCTTTTACGTCTTTAGGGTCTAGTTGCAGGGCTTTGGTGATTACGTCTATACAGGCCTGGTATTGTTTAAGCTCGTAATAGCAATGGCCAAGATTACTGTACCCGTTTACATATCCTGGACTGATGGCAATGGCTTTTTTGAACACTTCCATAGCCTGTTGTATTTTGCCTGAATTGAGGTAAACCGCTCCCAAATTGTTGATTGCATTTACATCATTAGGGTTGATGTCGAGGGCCTTTTTGAAGTAGGGTTCTGCCTTGTCGAATTTCTTATCCTGGAAATAGGCCATGCCTATCTGCATATAGGCTTCGGCATAACCGGGAGCCATAGCCAGGGTTTTTTCTAGGGCTATAATGGCACTGTCGTATTGGTGGGTTTGGACATAGCAGCAACCCAGGTTGTAAAATGCCTGTACAAAGCCAGGGTTTATCTTAAGGGCCAACAGGTAGGCACCTATGGCCTCCCTATATCTCTGCTGCCTTAGGTATACTGTACCCAGGTTATTGGCCGCTATTGATTGGTATGGGCTTTGTGCTATGGCTGTGGTGTAATGGTAGATGGCGGAGTCGTAGTTGTTGGCCAGGAAGTGGGCCTTACCTGCCTCGGTATGGGCATCGGTAAATTCGGGGAAAATAGCTAGTGACCTATTTAGGAGCCTGATGCTTTCGGTGATGATTTCCTTTTGTTTTACGGGGTCTTTTTCAGCAGGGAAGATGTTTTCGGCTAGTTCGTCGCCAAGGTAAAAGTTGAGGCGGCTATCGTTGGGGGCTTTTTCGAGGTCGGTTTTGAAGAGGGTATAATTGTCTTTCCAATCGGCGTTGCGGGAGACGGTGAGCCCGGTAAAGGCTAGGCATACAGGCACCATTACGGCTAATAGTGGAGTATACTTCAGGTATTCGGGCAGGGGCATTTCTTTTTTGATAATCCATTTTTCAATAGCCAAACCTGCTGCCAGGCAGAAGCCTACTGAAGCATAGAACAGGAACCTTTCGCCCATTTCGGCACCAATAAGGAAGGGGATATTGGAGAAAAGGGAAAGGGTTACAAGGTAAAAAATGATAGCAAATGCCCATGGGTCATCATGTTTTTTGAAGAAGCGAATACCTGCAACTACAGCCATACCAACATAGATAGTCAGTGAGAGTAGCACCCAAATATTGCCAAAGCCTACATAGGGGATGGAGTTGAAGCAATAGTCATTATTGAGTGGGTAGGGGATGATAAGGAGGTAGAGGTATTTGCCCAATATGAGTATTGGAGTAGCGAAACGCTCCATACCATTGGCCCTAACGAGGGCATTGTCAATAAATTCCACTGCGCTGGTGCTGCAATTGAAGGCATTAAGCACCTTGGTACGTATAACCATAAAAACAGCCGCTGCTACCAGCACGCCTGCCATAATGAAAATGGCCCGTTTGCGGTCTTCGTTACGGATGAAGAAGAAGATAAGCGGAATAATCGCTAATAGAGTAAAGGAGGTTTCTTTTGATACCAGTGACAGGAACATAAGGATAGTACCGGCTATCAGGAGCAGAAATTTCCCCTTTTTCATATAGTCGAGGAACAGATTGAGGGCGGCAAAGGCAAAGAAAAAGCACATAATCTCGTCACGGCTCTTGATATTGGCCACTACCTCGGTATGTATGGGGTGGAGGGCAAAGAGCAGTGCGGCTATGAGGGCTACAATGGTCTTTTTCCGGTCGAAGAGCTTATCGAAAAAGAGGAAGAGCAAGACGATGCACCCTGCAAAAAAGAGGATATTGAAAAAGTGCATGGGGGCTGGATTTACCCCAAACAGCTCAACCTCGGCAGCAAACATCACCAGGGAGAGTGGCCTGTAGTTGTCGTTTTTGAAGTAGGCAACCCCTTTCATACGGGGGGTAACCAATAATTCGGGAATGCCCTTGAAACCCGACATTACAATGCTGTTCTTGGTAGTAACAACAGAGTCGTCGAGTACGAAGCCACCCCTTAGGGTATTGAAATAGACCACAAACGATATGAGTGCCAATGCAATACATAAGGTAGTGGTGATTGAAAATTTCTTTTTTGGGGCAGTATCGGTAGTCTCATTAGACCTTACAGGGCTTGCAGGCCTTGGTGTTACGGGCTTTTGAGGGGCGGGTGCTGCCTGTTTAGGGTTAATCTTCTTAGCCATTGTCAATCTATTTACTCCAAAAATAATGGGGTTTTTGGTGTTTTCAAACTATCATTCAATTAAGGTGTTTTTTGGGGTGGAAAAAGGTGGAAATATTGGTTGGGGTAGCAACTAGAAGGTTATCAGGATTGATAGCAATTTGATCCTGCACCCTTTTATTGTCCCTGCAATTTTGGTGTCCGTGTTAACCTGCGGAGGTTTACGAAATGGGTGGCTATTAGTCCTGTGGAAGCAATATACGCCAGCCAGTGGAGCGATTCATGAGCCATAAGGGCTATAGCCAGTGCAAGCCAAAAGAACCATAATGATATTTTGACTGCCTTAAGGGGTGTATGGCCGGCAGAATGATAAACGGCAATAAAACTGATAACAAGGAACAGGTAGTCAATTTTTTCGTACCACCAGGGCAGTTGGAGTGTTGAGTGGCCTGTCCAATATGATTTAAGAATAAATAATACCGGAACCACCAGGCAATGAATGGTGCAAAGCAATGCGCTTGCAATGCCAGCCTTATCATATTGTGGTGAGGTGATTTCTTTATTCATTGTTTGGATAAGGCCTGCCAATAGGTTGGTGGATTTATTTTAAATTCTGAGCGAAGTTAATTAAAAATTCTTAAACGCAACATTGTTGCATTTACTTATCTTTGCAAAGCAATTAATTAATATTGGATATAGTTCAACAAATAAGGGATAAGGGATTGAAGGCCACACCTGCCAGGCAACTGGTATATGGGGAGCTTACCCGCAGCCATATGGCTTTTTCACATGCCGAACTGGAAGCCTTGTTTATAGATATGGACAGGGTGACTCTTTACCGGATATTAAAAGATTTTGAGGACGCCGGCCTGGTGCACAAGGTTTTTGATACCCAGGGCAGTACCCGATTTGCCATTTGCCACCATACCTGCCCCGGTAAGCACCATGCTGAGAACCATGTTCATTTTAATTGCAACGATTGTGGTAAAATGTTTTGCCTTCAAGCTGTTCAAACTCCTGAAATAAATATTCCGGGTGGGTTTAAAGTAGCAGGGATGCATACCCTGATTTATGGCTCGTGTGAGAAATGTAACCACCAAAGTGAAACGAATTTCCCAGTAAATAAAACAGATGAGCTAATAGAGTAATGAGGACTGGTGTAATTAAAATAGTAAGCTGGTGTTTGTTGGTAGTCTTCCTGACAGGGGTAGCACCAAAGGAATACCTGCATACCCTTTTTTACCACCACTCAGATACTGTTCACCACGAATATAAAAAGGGGGAGTTATCTTTTAGTAATAAACATACCCATTGTTCATTTTTAGGTTTTGTATTTGCACCCTTTGTTGCTTCCGATCCTATTTATATCCCTTTCAGGCAGGTAAAATTTATTGGTCATTACTTATTGCCTGTATACAAGTTTGACTGCCAGTTTTCCCAAGACCTGCATTTATTACGAGGGCCACCCAATCCCTCAATGTTTATTATTTAGGTGGTAAAATCATGACCGCCTGAGTGGCTTAATGGGTACTCAATCGCACATGGGTAAAATACCAGGGTGGGTTTGTATCATTTATTTAACTGTTTATCCGGCTATGGCGGGTAAATGAATAATTGCAGTTTTATGGGTCAAAGAAATAGTTTGATAGTAGTGTTATTATTACTGGGTTTGGTAATAAGCACTAATATAGGGGCGCAAAATGTTTTGGTAGGGGTAGTAAAAGATTTGTCAGGGTTAACCTTGCCAGGCGCTGTAGTTGAAATTCCTGATTTAAAATTAGGATCAATATCTGATGCTACTGGTCATTACCGTATTGAGGGTATACCCAACGGTAAGTACTTAGTAATAGTAAGTATGCTTAGTTATGCCAAAAACACGGTCTCGATAAGTATAAAAGGTGGCGAAAATAATCATGACTTTATGCTTACCGAAAGTGCTATTGAGGGTAAGGAGGTGGTGATAACCGGGCAATCGAAAGCCACTGAAATCAACCGTAGCCCTGTACCTGTGGTTGCCGTAAATCATGAATATCTTAAGGAAAATGCAGGTACTAATGTAATTGATGCCCTGGCGAAAGTGCCGGGTGTGTCGGAAGTAACAACAGGGCCAAATGTATCTAAGCCTTTTATCAGGGGGCTAGGATATAATAGGGTGCTGACATTGTATGATGGTATGAGGCAGGAAGGGCAACAATGGGGAGATGAACATGGTATAGAGGTAGATGAATATGGGGTAGATAGGGTAGAACTGGTGAAAGGCCCTGCTAGCCTGATATATGGTTCAGATGCTTTGGCAGGTGTTGTTAACCTTATTCCGGCACCGCCACCACCTGATGGTAAGATATTGGGTGATGTTTCCTTAGACTACCAGTCGAACAATAATTTGGTGGGTAGTTCATTTAATCTGGCAGGTAATAAAAATGGTATTTCCTGGCAAGGCAGGTTGTCCAACAAAATGGCCATGGATTATGCCACACCCACAGATGGAAAGGTTTATGGTACCAATTTCAGGGAGACAGATGCCAGTGCATCATTAGGATTGGCGAGGAAGTGGGGCTCTTCCCATATAGATTTCAGTTTGTATAATGACCTGCAGGCCATACCTGACGGTAGCAGGGATTCGGCAAGCAGGCAATTTACCAGGCAAATTACCGAGGCAGATACATTCAGGCCAATAGTGAATAATGCTGATTTGAATACGTACAAGCTGCCTGTTTTGCATCAATTGGTGCAGCATTACCGTGTAATGAGTTCAAATAAAATTAACCTATGGGGAGGCCTGTTGGTGGCAAATGTGGGTTTCGAGCGGAGTGTGAGGAGAGAATTCAGCCATCCGGAATATGCTGGAATTCCCGGTTTATACCTGCAATTAAATTCTTATACTTATGATGTTAAGTACTATATCCATAACCAGTCGGGTTGGGATTTTACCGCCGGTATTAATGGAATGTTCCAGGCCAATGATGTAAGTAAGGGTACAGAGTTTGTAATACCATCCTATCACCAGTTTGATTTTGGTCCCTTTGTAATGGTTAAAAAGAATATAGGTAAACTGGACATGGCCGGGGGGGTAAGGTTCGATAGCAGGATGTTTCATGGTGATGCCTTATATACTAAACCAGACCCTAAAACTGGGTTTGATACTTATTATTCTGGAACTGATATAGCTAATGCCGATAAGCATTTTTTGGTATATGATCATACGTTTTCGGGCTTGACCTACAGTTTGGGACTTACTTACCAGATATCGAAATCAATAGCGATTAAGGGTAATATGGCAAAGGGATTCAGGGCACCTAACATCTCTGAAATATCAGCCAATGGAGTACATCCCGGAACAAATATTTACCAGCTAGGTAATCCGGATTTTAAGCCTGAATTTAGTTTGCAGGAGGATTTAGGGGTTGAGTTTACTTCACCGCATTTATCAATTAATTTAGCGGTATTCAATAATGACATTGCTAATTATATCTATAATGCCAGGTTGTATGGGATCAACGGGCAGGATTCAGTAATAGTTCCCGGAGCCCAAACGTTCCAGTTCCAGGCATCTAATGCCCGATTATATGGTGGAGAGGCGGAGATAGATATCCATCCGCACCCTTTAGATTGGCTCCATTTCGAGAATAGTATTTCTATTGTTTATGGCACTAACAAGGGTGGGGATGGCATAAAAATGAGTGATAGTGAAAAATACCTGCCTTTTATTCCACCAATACATGGCACCTCTGAAATCAGGGCCAGTTTTAAGCATCCTACCAAATGGGGACAGAACTTTTTTGTGAAAATCCAGGCGGTAATTTATGCCAGTCAGGATAGGGTTTATCTGGCAAACAATACAGAGACCCCTACCAGAGGATACACACTAATCAATGCAGGTATAGGTACTGATATTGTGAATAAAAGGGCGAAAAAGGTGATGTATGTATCATTATTTGCCAATAATATAGCAGATATAGCCTATCAGGATCATTTGAACAGGTTGAAATATTTCGAGCCCTACCCTAATTCACCTGGTATCCATTCGGGAATATATAATATGGGACGGAATTTAGGTATAAAAGTTATTGTTCCATTGGGTTAATTAGTGGCTAACCAGGTTAATTGTTGGATTTTTGCATGGTGATAATAAATATTTGAAAAAAAAAGAAAAAACACCCAAGATTTAACATCAGATTTACGTCTATTTAGTAGGCCTGAAAATTTTATTCAGGTATAGGTGAAAGAAATCGGAAAAATTTTGTGAATGTTAGTATAATTTTTAACTTTGGAACTTTATAATTAAATCGTAAAATGAGAAACAACTATTTATTACTGTTGCTGGCATTGATG